>CAYTJW010001194.1:0-1913 GCA_964438135.1 uncultured Thermoanaerobaculia bacterium | reverse complement strand
CGCCACCGCGCTGCCGAGCTCGCGGGCCAGGTCCACCGCCTCGAGCAGCCGGCGGGCGGTCTCGGCCGGCGGGTAGAGGTAGAGGGAGCCCTTCGGCTCCCACCCCGGCTTGGGGGGCTCGTTCCCGCCCATCACCCGCGGCGCCGCGGCGGTCCCGGACACATGTGCATCTTCCGTGACGAATATACATCGTTTCTGCAATGACTTCCAGCAGACTTTATGAACCCGAAGTGTCTACGTATTCATGGAGTGTACGGGGAGGAGATGGTCGTCCCCGAGCCCGACCGGGAGGTCCGATGAGACGTCGCCGCTGGAGGAGGAACATGCCCGACAACGCCGTGGTGCGCCGTTTCCTGCGTCGCGAGTACGACGAGCTGATCGTCCACGACCGCTCGTTCAGCCCGCTGCTGCGGGTGGTCGCGTACCACCTCTTCGCCAGCGTCGAGGCCAACCCCGAGGTCGAGGTGCTGGAGCGCACCAACTTCGACGACTCGATGCGCGAGACGGCGCGGGCGCCGGTGCGGTGGGAGAGCTGCCCGGTCGGCCACGAGCGGACGCGGGAGATGGTGACCGAGGGCACTCTGCTCGTGGTCCACCGCGGCCTCGGCGACCTCAAGCTGGTGGTCTCGGTCGGCCAACCGGTCGAGGACGTGGTGCTGCGGCTCACCATCCGCGCCAAGGACGGCGACCGCCTGCCCGACCTCCTGGCCTGGCTCGAGCGCCTCGAGAGGACCGACCACCCGCTCAGGGGCAAGCTGTTCAGCCTCGACGGCGGCGGCCTCGCCTTCCTGCCCGCCCAAGCCGTCGACCGGGCCGACGTGGTGCTGCCCGCCGCCGTGGTCGACGAGGTCGAGCGCGCCTTCGCCTTCCTCGACCACCCGGGGCAGTGGCCGCCGCGCCTGCGCCACCGCGCGGTGCTGCTCGCCGGCCCGCCCGGGGTCGGCAAGACCCTGCTCGCCCGCTGGCTGTCCACCCGCTTCCCCTGCACCTGCCTGTGGGCGACCCCGGGCGCGGTGTGGAAGCTCGGCGCGGCCGCGCTCTTCCGCCTCGCGCAGCAGCTGCGCCCGGCCCTGCTGATCCTCGAGGACCTCGACGTCGCCGCCGGCGACCGGTCCGGCCACCAGCCGCTCGGCGACCTGCTCGGCCAGCTCGACGGCTTCACCGACCTGGCCGAGGTGGCGGTGCTGGCCACCACCAACCACCCCGAGGTCCTCGACCGCGCCCTCGACCCCGAGTGCCGCCCCGGCCGCTTCCACCGCCTCCTCCACATCGCCCCGCCGGACGCCGACGGCCGCCTCCGCCTGCTCGGCCGCCTGCTGGACGGGTCCGACGTGGTGGGGCCGGTGCCCCCGGCCGTCTTCTCGCGCCTGGTCGACCTGTCCGGGGGCATGACCGGCGCCCAGCTCGCCGAGCTGGTGGACGACCTCGAGAGCCGCCTCGTCTGGCGGCGGCAGCGGGGCGAGCCGGCCGACCTCGACCTGGTCGTCGCCGAGCTCGCGCCGGCCCGGTCGAGCGGGGAGGCGGCGGGCTTCCGCCCCCCGGCGGCGGAGCCGGCCCGGGCCGCCGGGAGGGACGCATGCTGATCGACGCCGCCGGGCGCCCGCTCTACGTCGTCCTGCGCCAGCTCGTCCACCGCGACGACCCGGGGATGACCTCCGGCCCGCTGGTCTGGGCCATGGCCGACTCGCTCGAGGACGCGGTGCGGGTGGTGGAGGAGGAGGCCGCCTGGGTGCGGGACTGGCTCGGCCCGAACGTCGCCCTCTACCGGGTGGTCGAGTTCGAGAACGGGGTCAGCCGGCCGGTCCACGAGCGGCGCGCGGAGCCCGCGACCGCGGACTGCGACGGCGAGGCCGGCACCGCCTTGGCGACCTGGCCGCCGGGGGCGCCGGCAGGCGGCCGGCTGCTGCCCTTCC
>CAYTJW010001193.1:0-1913 GCA_964438135.1 uncultured Thermoanaerobaculia bacterium | reverse complement strand
CCGGGGGTCGAGGTCGGCAGCCACGGCGCGAGCCACGCCAGCCTCGACGCCCTGCCGCCGGGCGATGCGGAGGCCGAGCTCGCGGCCAGTCGCGCCTTCCTCGAGCGGGCCACGGGCCGCCCGGTCGCGAGCCTGGCGTTCCCGAGCGGGACGTTCGACGCCGCCACGGTGACGGCCGCACGACGGGCCGGCTTCACCCGCCTGCTCGCCGCCGACGAGGTCCCGCCGGGGACCGATCGGAGCGTGCGGCCGCGCCTGACGGTCAACCCGTTCGTCGGCCCGGCGGTGCAGGAGCTCGCCGCCCGGCGGGGGAGGTACTGACGGTGTACGAGTCCTACCGCGTCGAGCGTCTGAGCGACGAGCGACTCGATGACGCCCACGCCCTGTTCCGGGCCGTCTTCCACCGCCGGCTGTCGCGGGCCGACCTGCGGCGCAAGTACGACACCCGCCACGCCGGCGCCAACCACCTCGCCTGCCTCGCCTACCAGGGCGAACGGCCGGTGGCGTTCTACGGCCTCGTGCCGCAGCCCTTCGCCTGCGGCGAGTCGCGCCTGCTGGCCGGCCAGGCGTGCGACTACATCACCCTGCCCGCGCACCGGCGCCGCGGCCTGCACGCCGCACTCGCCGCCACCGTCCGCGATCTGATGCTGGCGCACGGCGCCGCCTTTGCCTGGGCCTTCCACAGCGAAATCACGGAGAAGGTCTGCAGCCGCCTCGGCTGGCTGACCCTCGGCACCGTGCGAGGGTACCGCCTCGAGCTCGGCGGGCCGCCCCTGGCCGCGGCCTGCCAGCGAGTGCTGCTGCTCGAGCGTCTCCACCGGCGCTGGAGCCGGCGGGTGCTGGCCGCGGCCGAGGCGGCCGCCGGCTACCGCAACTCGCAGCAGGACGACGGCGCGCTGTGCGTCGAGTACGCGCCGGCAGTGGTCGCGGCGCGGTCGTACTCGGCCAACGCGGTGGTCGACCTGGGCGGCGTTGCGGGCTGGGTCCGCGCCGGCGCCGGCTTGTGGGTCGGCGACCTGCGCCTGGGCGCTGTCGCGGACCTCGCCCGGGCGCTGCCGGCGCTGCGCCGCCTGGCGGCGCGCTGCGGCTGCAACCACGTCCTCTTCCAGGCCTGGCCCGGCACCCTGCTCGATCGCGCCCTGGCCGAGGTCGGGACGGGCTTCGACTCCTTCCCGGTCGGCTGTCTGCCGCTCGTCCCGGGCCTGCCTCTCGACCGGCTGCGTCTCAACTTCGCCGACCTGGACAGCTTCTGAAGGGCTCGGTCGTCGTCCCTACCGCCGCGGCGCCAGCAGCGCGAGGACGGTCCACTGCGCCGCGGCGCCGCCGAGGAGGGCGCCGGCCAGGCCGAGGGGGCGGAGCAGGGCCGCGGTCAGGGCGAGGTTGAGCGCGGCCGCGACCAGGTCGACCGTCGCCACCCGCCTCTCGCGGCCGTCGCGGTAGAGGCGGTAGACCCACGGCGAGTAGGCGAACACCGGCAGCACCACCAGCGCCTCGAGCGGCAGCAGCCACCACGGCAGGGGCAGGCCGTAGCCCTTGACGACGGCCAGGTGCACCGCCGGCACGCCGGCCGCCACGACCAGGCCGCCGAGGGCGAGCAGGCCGCGCTCGACCCGCCGCACGGTGGCGTCGCCGGCGCGGTAGAGGGAGCGCACCGAGGGTTGCAGCAGCCAGGCGCCGGTCGCCTGCAGCGTCAGCAGCAGGTTCTGCAGCACCTGGTAGGTGGCCACCGCGGCCGCCGGCAGGAGGGCGGTGACCAGCCACAGGTCGGCCCGCGACGCGGCCATGCCGGCCAGCCCGACCAGCACGAACGGCAGGGCGCGGCGCGGGTAGGAGGGGTCGGGGCGGGCGCCGGTCGGCCGCAGCAGGCGCGGGGCGAAGGCGGCGGCCAGCACCGGCCTTGATGGCGCTGAACT
>CAYTJW010001192.1:0-1914 GCA_964438135.1 uncultured Thermoanaerobaculia bacterium | reverse complement strand
GCCCCGCCGGCGGCGGCGAGGCGGGCGGCCACCCGGCTCGCCGTGGCGCGGGCCTGGCGGACGCAGTCGTTGACCGACACGCCGCGGTAGCACGAGCCGGCCAGCTCCACCCCCGCCGCGCGCGCCGCGCCCTCGGCGGCCTCGACGCGGTCGAGGTGGCCGATGGTGTACTGGGCGATGGCCCGCTCGTGGCGGACGACCCAGCTCCGCTCCGGCTCGGCCGTCAGGCCGAGGGCGTCGCGGTGGGCGGCCCGGACCCGCTCGAGAAGGGCCTGGTCGGCGAGCTCGAGCACGCCCGGGTCGCGCGCGCCGCCGAGCATGGTGCGGAGCAGGACCCGGCCGGCCGGCGCCTGGCCGGGGAAGATGGAGTGGCAGAAGAGGGTGCCGAGGATCGGCAGCGGCTCGGCCGACGGGACCAGGAAGCCGAAGCCGTCGGGCCGCACGGCGAAGTCGGCGGGGTCGCGGTGGGCGCCCATCACCACCGCGATGGGGGCGAACGGGATGGCCTCGAGCGGGGCGACTGCCGCCGCGGCCAGGGGCCCGAGCAGGCGGGCGGCACCGTCGGCCGGCAGGGCGAGGACGACCGCCTCCGCCGTCACCTCCCAGCCCTCGCCGGCGAGGCGGAAGCCGTCGCTCGCCCGCTCCAGCGTCTGCGCCGCCGCGTCGACGCGGAGGCGGTCGCCGAGCCTGCTCGCGATCGCCTGGGGCAGCTGCCCCATGCCGGCGCGGAAGGTGGTCAGGGTGCCGCCGGGTCCGGCCGGGCCGGAGCTCTTCCGGCCCTCGCGCCGTGCCTGCCGCATCTTCGCCACCAGGGCGCGGGTGAGCGAGCCGTGCTCGGCCTCCATCGCCGCCATGCGGGGGAAGGTGGCGGCGAGCGACAGCGCCCGGGCGTCGCCGGCGAAGACACCCGTGACCATGGCGTCGACCAGCACCGCCGCCGCCGGCCGGCCGATGCGTCTCGCGGCGAAGTCGAACACCGACTCGTCGCCCGTTGGCCGGCGCCGGCCGAAGGGCTCGCACAGCACCCGCAGCCGCGCCGGCAGCGGCAGCACGTCGGAGGTCAGGAAGGCGGGCGGCGACATGGGCAGCGAGCGGAGGCGCCCGCGGCGGAGGATGTAGCGGGCCGCCGACTCGTCCGCCGCCCGCACCACGTCGCCGTCGACGCCGGCGCGGCGGGCCAGCTCGAGGGTGTCGGGGGAGCTGTCGAGGAAGCCCTGGGGCCCCCACTCGAGGAGGTGGCCGTCGACCACCTCGCTCCACACCTTGCCGCCGGCCCGCCCCTCGGCCTCCAGCACCACGACGTCGGCGACGCCGTGGTCCTGCTCCAGCCAGGTCGCCACCGCCAGGCCGCTGATGCCGCCCCCGACCACCGCGACGCGCGCCGTCACCGGCCCGGACCCCCGACCACGACACCGCCAACACACGCCGCCGCGGCCGTCTTCCCCTGCTCAGGCACCGCTCGCCTCCTGCAGCCCGTCGCCGACCAGGGCGAGGCTGACCACCAGCGCGGCGATGGCCAGGCCGGGCAGGACCGCCAGCCACCAGCCGCCCGGCAGCGCCACGTGCCCCTCGGCGACCAGCGCCCCCCAGCTCGACGCGCCGGCGGCCACGCCCAGGCCGAGGTAGGACAGGGTCGCCTCGGCGACGATCAGGTCGCCGAGGCGGAGGGTGGTGTCCTGGGCCAGCGGCCCGGCCAGGTGGGGAAGGTAGTGCAGGGCCAGGACCCGGTGCCAGCGGCTGCCGGCGACCCGGGCGGCGAGGACGAACGGCCGCTGGCGCAGGGACAGGACCTGGCCCCGGACCAGCCGCGCCGAGCCCATCCACGAGGTCAAACCGAGCACCGCCACCAGCAGGGCCGGGCCGGGCCGGGCCAGCGCCGCGGCGAGGATCATGAGGAACAGGACCGGGAACGCG
>CAYTJW010001191.1:0-1914 GCA_964438135.1 uncultured Thermoanaerobaculia bacterium | reverse complement strand
CGCTGCGCTGCGGCCGGTCTTCCGCCGCCTGCGCTCGAGCCCGCGCGACTCCCCCGACCCAGCTGCTGCGCGCCGACCTGTCGCCCTGGCGGGTGGCCTGGCGCTGTAGGCTCTGAGCTGGCACCTGCCTGAAACCAGGCCCCCAGAAGCCCCTGAGAGCCCGTTTCCGCACCCGGGCAAGGGGTAGGGCAGGGCTCCCTCGCCCCTCTCTTCTTAGCCGCCGTGGCGGGCGGGCGGCTAAAGAAGAGCCGCAGCCGGCCGCCGCCACATGCCGGCCATCCCCGGCCCGCTACAATGCCGCTGTGAGCCGGACGGCAGCTTCCATGAGAAGGCCACCCCTGTCAACTCAGAGAACCGAGCACCTCCCGGATTGCTGGCACCGTGGTGCCCGCCGTCCTTCCACCGAGACCGACGCCGGCCCGACCACCCCTACGCCGACCGACTGAGCCGAGCTTTCGCCATGCTTCCATTCGCACTCGTTGATGAGCCGTGACGGCTCGGTGCACGCTGGGGTCCGTCCAGCTCGGGTGCTGCAATCTAAAGGTCGGTCTCCGGTGACGGGCACCGCTTGCGCGGAGCCCGTCGCGACCAAGCCGCTTACCGCAGTCGCCCGGACTGGGCGATTCGCTCGTCATGGTCGATTCAGCTCGGGTAGGTCGCACCAGCTTCCCATACCGTTTCTTCCTTAGCTGCCTATGCTGCCTTACGCTTGGAAGCGCGCTTCGCGTTGTGGAGAGGGTCGTAGGTCGCCTGCTTGCGCCACAGGACGTGGAGCAGAACCGCCAGCTTGCGCGCTACCGCCACCACCGCGCGCTTCTTGGCGTTCTTGCCTCCCCGGGCCGCGATCTTCAGCCCGTGCCGCTTCAGGTCGCAGTCCTCGCCGTGTGGTCCCAGGATGTAGTGGGCGGAATTGACCAGCAGGCTCCGCAGAAGCTCGTCGCCCTCCTTCGTGATCCGAAGCTGCGGGTCGGACTCCCCGGTCTCGTTCTTCCTCGGCACCAGGCCCAGGTAGGCGCCCACGCTCCGGCTGTCCTTGAAGCGCTCCGCGTCCTCGACCACCAGCACGTAGGCGAGCGAGGTGATCGGTCCCACGCCCATGACCTGACGCAGGAGCTTCGTCTCCGGGAACGACTGCTCCCCCAGCTCCTCGACCCGGGTGTCCAACCGCTTGATCTGCACGGTCAACGAGGCAACCATCTCCAGCACCGGGACCAGCGCCGGCTTCAACGCCTCCGGGATGACCGCCATGGCGTTCTTCGCAAAGGCATCGGGCGACCAGCTCGGCAGCCTGAAGCCCGCCGCCTTGCACGTCCCGCGCACGTGAAGGACCAGCGCGCTGCGCGCCCCGACCAGCTCGTGCCGCGACCTGACCACCGCCAGCGCTGCCTGCGCTCTCTCTCCCCGATGCCGGATCGGCGACAGCAGCTTCGGGTCTACCCGAGCAAGCCGCGCCAGAAACTCCGCGTCCACCTTGTCCGTCTTCTTCCGGTTGGCCGAGATCAGCTGGACCTTGCGCGGGTTCGCGACCAGCACCTCGTGCCCCAGGCCCTCCAGCAACCGACTGACCCACGGCGAGTGGGTGCCCACCTCGATCGCGATCCGCATCGGCGCGCATGACGAGAACCGGCGCTCGAGACCCTTCGGAGTCGTCGGCAGTCGCGACTCCTCGACAGTGTCTCCGGTCTCCCGGTCTAGCACGCACAGCCGGCTGTGCTTGTCGCCCAGGTCCAAACCGCCCACCTCCGCGAAACTCACCGTGCTACCCTGCTCCATGGCCAACCTCCTTCTGGCGACCAACGCCGCCCGATTCTGCAGACCCGATCAGGGTACTGCGCGGGGGGTTGGCCTTCTCATCCCATCTAAAGGAGAAGCCTCCTCGGGCGGCTGTGACGGCTCGGGTGAGCCTGGAGCGGT
>CAYTJW010001190.1:0-1914 GCA_964438135.1 uncultured Thermoanaerobaculia bacterium | reverse complement strand
AGATCGGACGGCCTGGTTCTCCGGGAGGGATCTCTCGTCGGCGCCTGCGGCGCCTGCTCGAGATGACAGGGAGTGTGCAGCGGGGTCGGAGGTGGCGCGGTCGAGGCGGCGCTTCATCGCCGTCGAGCCGGCCGCCACGGAGGCCGTGGGGTGCTCGGGGTGACCGGCAATCGGAGCTCGGCGAGAGGCTCAGCTGACCGCTGCAGGCTGACGGCGTAGACTTCTCTCCCGGGAGCAGGACCATGGCCGAACAGCGCGAGAGCACGACCCCCAGCCTGGTTGCGGCGCTCATGGAGCGGGCCAAGGAGCTGAGCACGATCTACCGGGTGGAGGAGATCCTGAGCGACGTCGGCAAGCCGCTCGAGGCCGTCTTCGCCGAGCTGGTGGAGACGCTCCCACCCGGCTGGCAGCACCCCCGCGTCTGCCAGGTGTGCGTCACCTACGGCGACCGGGTCTTCGCCACCCCGGGCTTCGTCCCCAGCCCCTGGCAGCACGAGGCGGAGATCGTCGTGCGGGGCGTGGCGGTGGGCCGGATCGTGGTCCAGTACAGCCGCGAAATGCCGGGCGCGGACGAGGGGCCGTTTCTCAAGGAGGAGCTGCAGCTGCTGCAGACCGTCGCCAACCGCGTCGCCCAGCGCATCCTCCACCTGTCGCTGCGGGACGTGTTCGCGGGCGCACCCGGCGGCGACGCGCTTCCGGCCGGCCCGTCGCCGTCGCGGGAGTGGCGAGCGGCGCTCGACATGCTGCGGCAGATCGACCAGAACCTCTACCTCAAGGTCGCCCGCCGGATGATGAACTTCATGGTCATGCGCGGCATCGGCGAGGCCCGCCGCCTGCTCGAGCGATACGGTCACGAGCTCGGTGCCGAGCTGGCGATCGGCGAGGTCAACCAGCCGCAGCAGCGGACCTCGCTCGAGCGGATGGTCGGCCTCTGCGACGAGACCTTCGTGGTCGCCGCGGGTCACCTCTCCGACGCCGAGATCCTGGCCTGCGTGCAGAAGTGGGTGGCCGAGGACAAGTCCAAGTTCCTGACCCGCGCGGTCGCCAACCACAGCACGCCGCTGGCCGAGCTCGCCGACTGCGTCGACCGCTTCCGGCAGATGGTGGCGGACGGCGCGGCGCTGGCGCCCGCGGCCGAGATCGGGGTGCGGGTGGAGCTGATCCGGCGCATGCTCGGCGACCAGCTCGACTTCATCACCATCGCCAAGCGCCACCTGACCGTCGGCGACTTCGCCGACCTCCTCCACCGGGTGGTCTCGACCTCCTCGAGCCAGGGGCGGCTGGGGGGCAAGAGCACGGGCCTGCTGCTCGCCCGCCGGGTGCTCGAGGACGCGCGCTCCCGGCGGCCCGAGATCGGCGAGGTGCGAACGCCGCGGGCCTGGTACGTCACCTCCGACACCGTGCTCAGCTTCATCAACGCCAACAACCTGGAGGAGCTCTACGAGCACAAGTACAAGACGATCCAGGAGATCCGACAGGACTACCCGCACATCGTCCAGGTCTTCAAGCACTCCCACTTCCCGCACGAGGTGGCCAACGGCCTGGCCATGGCCCTCGACGACCTGGGCGAGGTGCCGCTGGTGGTGCGCAGCTCGAGCCTGCTCGAGGACCGCCTCGGCCACCCCTTCGCCGGCAAGTACAAGAGCCTGTTCCTGGCCAACCAGGGGAGCCGCGAGCGGCGGCTGGAGGCCCTCCAGGACGCCATCGCCGAGGTCTACGCGTCGATCTTCGCCCCCGACCCGATCGAGTACCGGGCCGAGCGAGGCCTGCTCGACTTCAACGAGGAGATGGGGATCCTGATCCAGGAGGTGGTCGGCCGCCGGGTCGGCCGCTACTGGTTCCCGGCCGCGGCCGGGGTCGCCTTCAGCCGCAACGAGTTCCGCTGGTCGCCGCGCATCCGCCGCGAGGACGGCC
>CAYTJW010001189.1:0-1914 GCA_964438135.1 uncultured Thermoanaerobaculia bacterium | reverse complement strand
GGCACGGGGTCGCCGACGGGTTCGACGCCGGCGGTGCGCTCGCCACCCGGGACGACCGCAGCGAGTACACCTTCTCGCTCGGCACGGCGGCGCGGGACCAGAACCACAACGGCCAGTACGACACCGGCGACCGGGCGGTGTTCGCCCTGTTCGGGGCGATGGTGAGGGAGGAGCACTACCGCGGCGGCGCGGCGAGCCCTGTCCGCACCGTGGTCCACTCCTACACCGCGGACGACGGGGGCCTCCAGAGCTGCGGCCCGGTGGCGGGCTACGGCTTCGACACCCC
The DNA here is from genome assembly GCA_964438135.1 of uncultured Thermoanaerobaculia bacterium. GTDB lineage: Bacteria > Acidobacteriota > Thermoanaerobaculia > Thermoanaerobaculales > Sulfomarinibacteraceae > CAYTJW01. Next base: position 1,628 of record CAYTJW010001189.1, on the reverse strand, counting down.
GGTCGAGCGCTCCCTGAGCCAGCAGCGGCGGGCCACGATCACCTACTACCACGACGACGGCACGGCGGTGGTGAGCGACCTCGGATACGAGACCGACGGCTGCCTGCCGTCCGGCTGCGGCGGGCTCTTCGCCACCAACGTCGCCCGCGAGCGGACCCAGGACCTGGCGCGGGCGACGCTCTACCAAGCCGGGACGCCGTTCGCGCCCCTCACCGGGGCAGTGTTCGACCGCACGGCCGAGACCAGCTACTGGCACGACGGGCTCGAGGACAATCTGTGGCTGGTGGGCAGGCCGTCGAGCCAGCGCCTGCGCGAGGGGGGCGAGGGCGGGACGCTGTTCAGGGAGACCGGCTTCGCCTACGGGCAGCCCGCCGGCGCGCCCGGCGCTGTCCGGGCCCTGGTGTCCACCCGGGTGCACGCGGCGCCGGGCACGACCACCGACGACGACGTGGTCACCGCGTACGACTACGCGGTCGACCCGGCCGACTCCGGGTACGGCAAGCCGCGGGTGATCCAGGTCGGGTTCGCTGCCGGGATGGAGGACCCGGGCTGGGCCGTTCGGCTCGCCGACGACACCAGCTACCTTGCGTACGACCACGGGGTGGCGGCCACGGCGTGGAAGGTCTGCCTGCCGCACCAGATGTGCGCCGGCTGGCCAACCGAGCCCACGATCGGCCTTCCGGCCGAGCTGCAGGTCGCGCGGACGATCCGGTCCGGCCTGCTCTTGCCCGGGAGCAGCGCGGATGGCAACGACGACGGCCTGGCGTTGCTCGACTACGACGCCATCGGCCGGGTGACGCGGCTGCGGCCGACCGGGCCGGACGGCGAGGCGCCGTACTTTGCCGAGACCACCTTCGCCTACCCGTCGACCACGGAGACCGAGGTCCGGGTCGGCGGCACGCTGGTGGCGAGGTACGACTACGACGCTCTGGGCCGGCTCGAGCACGTCGAGCAGGTCCTGCCGAATCCGGACGCGCCGGCGGCGGCCGTGTTTCGCCACAAGACCTTCCGTCGCGACGGGGTGGGGCAGGTGTGGCGGGAGAGCGACTGGCTGCCGGTCGAGTGCTCGGGCTCGCCGGGCGACGACCCGTCGTGCGCCGCGAGCTACGCCTCGTCGCGGACGCTGACGCCGCGGTTCGACCCCTTCGGCCGGGCCGAGCGGGTGGAGGGGTCGGACGGGTCGGTGACGACCGCGAGCTACAGCGGGGTGAGCCGGGTGGAGAGCACCCTCGCGGACCTTGGCGCCACGGCGCTGCGGCACACGGTCACCGACCTCGACGCCCGCGGCAACCCTCGGGTCGTCGCCGAGGACCGCGCGATCGGCGGGCCGGCGGTGGTGTCCGAGTACGAGCACGACCTGGCCGACCGGCTCACCCGGGTGACGGTGAGCGGCCAGCACGGCGGGGCGCCGGTGAGCCAGGTGCGGAGCTTCGGCTTCGACGCGCGCGGCTTTGCCACCGGGGAGATGAGCCCGGAGGGGGGCACGGTGACGCACTCCGTCTGGAGCGCGACCGGGATGCCGCTCGTGAGCGTCCACCAGCCGGGCGGCGAGGCCTACTGCACCTCACTCGACGCGGCCGGCCGGCCGGTCGCGGCATGGGCGCGGCTCGGGCAGGGCCCGGAGCTGC
>CAYTJW010001188.1:0-1916 GCA_964438135.1 uncultured Thermoanaerobaculia bacterium | reverse complement strand
GCGGCGGCGGCGGCCTGGCTGCGCGGGGCGGTCCAGCGCCTGGTGGCGGTCGAGCGACGGCGGCAGGCGCACCGCCAGGAGCTGGCCCGGGTCGCCGCCGCGCTGCCCTTCCCCCACCCCACGCCGCGCGCCGCCCAGGCCGTCATCGTCGACGCGGTGACGGCCGCGCTGGACCAGGGGCGGCACCTGCTGGTGGCGGCGCCGACCGGCTGCGGCAAGACCGCGGCCGTGCTCTACCCGGCGCTCCGCGCGGCCCTGGCCCGCGGCCACCGGCTGCTGTTCCTGACCGCCAAGACCCTGCAGCAGAAGCTGGCGGTGGAGACCGCCCGCGCCATGCAGGTCGGCGGCTTCCACAGCCTGCAGCTGCGGGCCAAGGCCAAGATGTGCGCCAACAAGGAGATCATCTGCCACGAGGAGCACTGCGCCTACGCCCGCGACTACGGCCTCAAGCTGGTTCACTCGCAGCTCCTGGACGCCCTCCTGGACAGCTCCGACCACCTCGACCCGGAGACGGTCTTCGCCGCCGCCCGCGCCCACGAGGTCTGCCCGTTCGAGGTCAGCCTCGACCTGCTGCCCTCCACCGACCTGGTGGTGTGCGACTACAACTACGTCTTCGACCCCACCGTCGGCCTGTCCGCCCTGCTCGGGTCGGCCGCCCTGCGCGGGGCGGTGCTGGTGGTCGACGAGGCCCACAACCTGGTCGACCGCAGCCGCGAGTACTACTCGCCGAGCCTTGACACCGCGCTGCTCGAGCGCGCCCGGCGCTTCCTCGACAGCCGCGAGGTGGCGGTCTTCCGCACCTTGCGGGCGCTCCTCGACGACCTCGCCGCCTCGATCCGCTCGACCGTCGCCGCCGCCCTCGGTGACCGCCGCGCCGGCACCGAGCTCGCCACGCTGCCCTCCGCCGAGCTGGGCGAGCTGCGTCTCGCCTTCGACGCGGCCATGCTGCAGTACTTCCTGTTCAAGCGCGAGAACCAGCTCTGGCTGGCCGAGGACCAGGTCATGGAGGCCTTCCTCGCCCTGACCCGCTTCCACCGCGTGCTGCGCCTCGGCGGCGACGAGCTCGTCCACCTCGCCAGCCGCGCCGAGGACGGCCGCGAGGAGGTCAAGGTCTTCTGCCGCGACGCCTCGCGCTTCCTCGGCGAGGTGCTGGAGGCCTCCGCCGGCACCGTGGCCATGTCCGCCACCCTCGAGCCGTTCGAGTTCTACCGCGACCTGCTCGGCTTCGACCCGCACCGCACCGACACCCTGCGGGTGCCGTCGCCGTTCCCGGCCGCGAACCGCCTGGTGGTGTCGGTCGCCGACGTCGACACCAGCTACCGCGCCCGCGACGCCCACGTCGACGCCGTCGCCCACTGGGTCGCCCGCCTCTCGGCGCCGGGACGCAACGTCCTCGCCCTGTTCCCGAGCTACGCCTTCCTGGCCGCGGTGCGCGACCGGCTGCCGCCCGTCCCCCACGACGTGCGGACGCAGCGACCGGGCGCCGCCGACGCCGAGCAGCACGAGCTCCTCGCCGCCCTCGCCGGCCCCGGCTCCCACCTCGTGCTGGCCGTGCTCGGCGGCATCTTCGCCGAGGGGGTCGACTACCCCGGCGAGATGCTGTCGCAGGTGATCGTGGTCTCGCCCGGCCTGCCGCAGGTGTCGGTCGAGCGCGAGCTGCTCAAGGCCTACTTCCAGGAGACCCAGGGCCACGGCTTCTCCTACGCCTACCTCATCCCCGGCCTGACGCGGGTGGTGCAGGCCGCCGGCCGGCTCATCCGCTCCGACACCGACCGCGGCGTCATCGCCCTCGTCTGCAGGCGCTTCCAGGACCGCCGCTACGCCCGCCTGCTGCCCGAGGAGTGGACCGGCGGCGACCCGTCCTCCATGCTGCGCGACGACCCCGCGGCCGCGGTGCGCGAGTTCTTCGAGCGGGC
>CAYTJW010001187.1:0-1916 GCA_964438135.1 uncultured Thermoanaerobaculia bacterium | reverse complement strand
CTCAGCCTCCAGCCTACCACGAAGCGTCAGGAGTGTCTGACCTGGCACGGATGGGAAGATCGCCGGCCCGTTGAAGGTGAGGTCGGGGTAGGTACGCTCCCCGCCAGCCACCCACCGCAGGTCCTTCACCTGCAAGAGACGGCGGTGCAGGTGCTCCTTGATCGAGATCTCCAGCACCTTCCCCACCACCGACGACTCCCGCGGCAGCGGCCGGATCGAGCCGTCGGTCAGGTACAACCCCGCCACGTCGAAGGTGTACCCCTTCACCAGCCCGAGCAGCACCGACTTGAAGCTCTCCACCGGTCGCCCAGGGTCGAAACGCTTGACCATGACGACATCCTACTCCGCTTGAGTCAGCCAGAATCGTCGGGAGTGTCTGACCTGGTGCGGATGGCTGTCTCACCCCATGTTGGCACGGAGGGACGGGTGGGTTTCACGGTCGAGTCAAGTCCAGAATGTCAATCTGCCCTTGGTCCGCCGCTGAGAAGAACCACGACCAGCCTTCGCTCGAGACCCTCTCGCACTCCACGTTCGTCACTGGGATGAGTTCGACGAACAGCGTAACGTCATCGGGCGGGCCATACTCGGCGAAATCGTCCGCGAAGAACGCCGGTGGCGTGCACAGCAGGGCTGTCACGGTAAGGTCCGGTTCCTCAGGAAAGAGTGGACCAGCGGGACCGAGAAGTTGGCCTCGCATCAGGGCCTTCTCGGACGCCACCACCCGTCCCGCGATGGAGAGGAGAACCTCCTCCCATCGAAGATGGGACCACTCCGCGCTGCAGCAGCATAAGAGTTCCTGACGAACCAGAGTGCCGCTACAGGGCTGCCGCAGCCGGTAGCGACTCAGACCAACGGTCAACCAGGCGTCAAGACCTGGCGCGGGAGCATCGACCCACTTCGCAACGATCAGGGCAGTATCCTCGTCCCTGAAGCTGCACTGGGGCTCACCTCCACAGAACCTCTCGACGTGTTCCCGCAGCGTAGCGGTCTGCTTCAAGGTTCCACCTTGTTGTCCGTGCGGTTGCATGTTCTACACCGCAGGCGCAGGTTGTTCAACTCGTTGAATGCGTCCCGGTACTCGGAGGGAGAAGCAGCCCGGAGGTTCAGCTCGCGCCTGATCTCCTCCCATTTCATGATGTGGTCCACATCCCAGCCTTCAGGGGTGTTCCGCAACTCCCCTGTCGACGGGTTCCCAAATACGTCAGCTCCGCAGGTCGAACACGACTTGGAAGCTGGGGCAGTGCCGTCAGGCGCGTTGTCCCATACCGCCTTTTCTGTTGTCCTCCGCAGGTTCGGCCGGCGGATTGAGTATGGAGAGGAAGGATGTGGGTGACTCTGATCGGCAACCCGGACCGGAATCTGCGCCTTTACGTCCCCAGCGCTCACTTCCACAACCGGCTCTGCGCTCACCACCCCTCGATAGGCGGCGGCACCCCTCACAGTAGCGACTGTCACCGCGATGTGGTAAGCGCCGCCGAGGATCTCCTGCTCACGGGTTTGCGGTGGCAGGCCGGTCGTCGCGACGAAGGCGGCCTTGACCCACCCCCCCCAGGTGCCTTCTTTCGGTAGGTGGGTGAATGCGTTGCCATTCGATTTCGTGGGTCCGATGAGCTGCTCGCCCGGACGGCACGCCGACGAATAGGGGATCCCAATCCCCGCAGCCGCGAGAGTCCGTTCCTGATCTGAGTAGCTGAGATCCGCGTCACTCTCCAGGATCCGGAGCGCATTCACCGGGTCCTCAGTGGGCTCGACCCGGTAGGTCGTACCATCCGGTCTGATCCCGACTATCACTCCGCTACGACTCACTGAGGCTGCCTGCCCCATCGGATCCGTCACATTGAGCGCGTCGTACCCGAAAGCTTGGTACAAGTCAGCTCGCCACTGCGATAGCGGGGCTATTTCGCTGTGCGGCCGGG
>CAYTJW010001186.1:0-1923 GCA_964438135.1 uncultured Thermoanaerobaculia bacterium | reverse complement strand
TGGTCGCCGTCGGCTCGATCGCGGTCCGCCACCGCGACGCCCGGCCGGGCCCGGGCCCCGGCCCGCGCCCGGCCAGCCTCGCCCTCGAGCCCTCCGACCAGCTCGCCCTGCCCCTCGACAGCCTGCGCGTGGTCGGCGCCGGCTCGAGCCCGGTGGTCGAGGGCAAGGGCTGCGTCTACCTGGTCCCGGACGAGCCCGGCCAGCCGCCCACCCGGGTGCCGCTCGAGGCCGGCCAGCACGTCCTCGGCCTGCTCGACGACGGCCGCCTGGTCCTGCGCCAGGGCGCCCAGGTCGCCGCCCACGACCTGGCCCGGGGCACAGTCTCCCCGGTCGCCGACTCCCTGCCCGCCGAGGGCCGCATGCTGATGTCCCCGGGCGCCAGCCACGCGGCGGTGGTCGCCGACGACGCGGTGGCGGTCTTCGCCGTCCGCGGGCGCCACGCCGAGCCCGCCTTCACGGTCCCTCTCGGCGGCATCGCCCTGCAGTCGGCGGCGTTGAGCGACCGCTACCTGGCGCTGGTGACTCTGGAGGCGGTCCTCGTCCACGCCCTCGCCGACGGCCGCGAGGCCCTCCGCGCCCCCTTCGCCGAGCCCTACGCGCAGGCGGTCGCGATCCAGGACGACGCCGGCCTGGTCGCGGTCGGCGGCTGGTTCGACCGGGTCGAGGTGCTGGCGGTGGCGGACGGCGACCGCACCGTCATCCCGCGCGCCGGGCGGACCCACGACCTGCTGTTCCTGCCCGACGGCCCTTCCCTGGTCATCGGCGGCGACGACGGCGTCAGCCTCTGGCGGCCGGGAGGCGCGGCCGCGGCGGTCGCCGGGCCGCTGACCAGGGGCTGCCGGAGCCTCGCCTACGGCGCCGGCCGCGTCCTCGCCATGGCCGGCGACCAGCGCAGCCTGGCGCGCTACGACTGCCGGCACCTGGTCGTCGACCGCAGCGTGGCGTCCGGCGCCACCATGCTGTGGGCGATGGTCGCCGACCCGACCGCGCCGCGGGTCCTCGCCGGCAGCGCCGACGGCACCCTCTACGCCGTGCCGACGGGAGGCGGCCCCGTCACCCGGCACCGCGCCCACTCCCTCGGCGTGACCTCGCTCGCGGTCGCCGGCTCGGACCTCGCCTCGGCCTCGGACGACCGCACCATCGCCGTCTGGGGGCTGCCCGACCTCGCCCTGCGCTCGCGCAGCCGGGCGCACGACTTCCTGGTCAACCAGCTGCTGCTGGACGCGCGCTCCTCGACCCTGTGGTCGTCCTCCTCGGACGGCACGGTCAAGCACTGGGCCTGGCCCAACCTGGACGAGCTCGAGACCCTCGACCTCGAGGCCCTGACCGGCCGCGAGGTGGCGCCGCACGCCCTGTGGCTGTCGGCCGACGGCCGCACCCTGCTGGTGGGCAGCTGGGGCCGGGCGCTGGTGGTTGCCCGGCGCGGGGCGGGCGGCGCCTGGGCTGCCCGTGCCCTCCCCTTCCAAGCCCACGCCGGCTACCAGATCGTCGGCCTGCCGGCGGTGGAGGCCGTGCTGGTCGTCGGCGCCGGCGAGTGGGGGCCGTTCACGCCGTACCTGTTCGACCTGCGGTCCGAGCAGCTGTACCCGCTCGCCGACGCCGGTCTGGCCGGCCTGGCCGCGGTTGCCACCGGCGACCGGGCGGTGCTCTTCGGCACCGGCATGGCGGTCGACTACCGGGTGCGGCGCGAGGTGGACGGTGCGCTCGGCTACGACCTCACGCCCTACCTGCACTCCGGCCTGGGGATGGCGATCACCGCCACCCTGCTGCCGGACGGCCGCGCCGCCCTGGGCACGGTCGACGGCACGGTCCACCTCCTGCCCCTCGCCCAGCTCGACGCGCCGCCGCTGGCTCGCCTGCGCTGCGACGCGCCGGCAGCGCCCTGAGCGCCCTCCCCGCGCCCCGCCCCGCCGGGCGGGCGGG
>CAYTJW010001185.1:0-1923 GCA_964438135.1 uncultured Thermoanaerobaculia bacterium | reverse complement strand
GTCCGGCGAGCGGCTCACCTCGAATCGTCGGAATCGTCTGACCTGGCACGAGGTTCGCAGCCGCCCGCGCCAACGCCAGAGCCGCACGCCTGGCCGCCAACCGCGCCATCACCTGCGCCTCTTGCAGCCGCGCCCGACCACCTGCCTCCCCGGCCACGGCGCCCGCAGCCTGACCGACCGCCTCCCCCGCCGAGCCTCGCCCACCACGGACGATCGGCGCGAGCCTCCCCTACCCGGGCCCACCCAGCAACCGAACCACCAAATCCCCGACCCTCGCCGGTCACTACAGCCACTCGACCACCCGTGCGGGTCGCTCGCACTGCCCGGCGCTCCCCTCGCGCGCGCGAACGCGACTGACGAGCGCTCGTCGCTCTTCGTGCAGCTCACGCTGACACGTAGCTGCCCCGCGTGTCAGGATGTCTGGCCTTCTCATCCCATCTACAAGGGGGCTCCCTCAGACTGGGCCTTGTGCCAGTCGTCACCACGAAGGCCAAAGCGGGGGTTCTCGTAGCTGACCTCGAGGTCGGTGAGAAGCTCAGACGGAAGTTCGCCCCAAAGCTCAGCGGGGACACCGTCCTCGAAGAGCTTGAGAGCGCCATACGAACCGGGGTCACCGCGGATACAGAAGGTAACGAGACGCCGATCAAGAGACACCTCGGGTTCGGCGAACTCGTAGAACGGCACCGGCGTCCCGCGGGGCCCCTTCTCACGCCACAATGCGATCCTGGCAGTCACCCAGTCCTGCCACGCGCGATAGCCCCGCAGAAGCACAGCCAAGGCGGGATCGTCGAATGGCCGCGCGTGTCGAACACGAAAATAGCGGTCAGGGTACATTGGGGAGTCCGTTGATGACGAAGATAGTCTTGGCCCGCAGAGCCGGGTCAGATTGAATAAGAGCCATCTCCTCGGCCGTGAGTTGGTGCTGCATGAGACCCGGCCTGGTGAAGAACAGGATGCGGTCAGCACCTTGGATCTCGGGCGCGAACTCCGCGATGTCCGGCCCGAATTCAGAGAGTGTGCGACCGCCCACGCTGGCTGCGACTTCATCTAGGGTGGAGAGCGTGTCCAGTCTGAGGATTCGACCGTCAGGCGCCCGGAAGTTGACATAGTAGGGACCCAGCACCACGGTATCCGTGCCTGGCTGAGCCTTCGGGAGATTGGGGAGCTGGTCAGCGGTGAGGATTCGCGAGAACTCACCGGAAACGGACCCAGCAGTAGCTCTTGTGGTAAGCCCATCAAGGGCGAGACGGCCAAGACGAGCACTCCCTTCGGCACCGCCGTACAGCAACAACGCCCACTCAGTGCTGAACTCGCCGGAAGCGAGGCCCGACTGAACATACTCGCCCCGACGCTCGTGCTCGGTGACTCTCTCCTCCGTCTCGCGCCAACTCGGAAGGGACTTCCACGCCAGGTAAAGCTGTGCCCCCTGCGGGTTCATCAGCGCAAACGTCGCGAGTTCCTGTGCGCCCTCGATGCGCTGATCGTTACGCTGCTGAGCCAAGGGGTCGGGCGCCAGTGGGTGCCTAACACCCGCGGCTTCGGCAACATCGTGTGCGAGTAGGCCGATACCGAATGCGGTCTTTGCTGCGAGACTGGCGGGTGACAAGGCACCGCCAACGCCTCTCGCGGCGTTGCGGCGATTCTCTTCGTCGAGCGCCGCGGCGTCCTCAGGTGACATGGCGTTTCGCCGCTCCACCAGGGCCTCGCATTGGGGGCACTGGAGCCCCATCGGGTCGGTCCCCATATGCGGCGCCCATCCGACGAATGCGTACAGGTTCGGGGAATCGACGTCGAGGAGCGGGTCCTCGCTGAGCCACGACGCATTCCGTGCGTCGTACCACCTGGCCCTGGCGTAGCTGAGTCCCGTTACCGGATCAGTCCAGAGGCCCTGGAAGAGGAGGTTCTGGCCCCCGGGGAAGCGGC
>CAYTJW010001184.1:0-1926 GCA_964438135.1 uncultured Thermoanaerobaculia bacterium | reverse complement strand
GCCGCGGCGACCGCGCCCGCTGAGCCCGGGCGCCGGCCGGGGTCGGGCGCGAGGCAGTCGAGGACCACCCGGTCGACCCCCTCGAGCCCGGGCGCGAGCCGCGACGGCGGCGCCGGTGGCTCCCGCCGCGCGAGCTCGAGGTCGGCGAGCGTCGCCGCCCCGTAGGCCGGGCGGCCGGTGAAGAGCTGGTACAGGACCAGGCCGAGCGCGTAGAGGTCGCTCGAGAAGGTGGCCTCGCGCCCCTCCAGCTGCTCCGGGGCCATGTAGGCCGGCGTGCCCTCCCGCGCCCGCGGCCCGCTCACCCCCGCAGCCTCGGCGAGGCCGAAGTCGGTCACCCGGGCGACCCCCCGCTCGTCGACCATCACGTTCGACGGCTTGAGGTCGCGGTGCACGACCCCCCGTTCGTGGGCCGCGGCGACGCCGGCGGCGATCTGCCGCGCGAGCCGCATCGCCTCGTCCGCCGGCGGCCGCCCCTTCCGCGCCAGCAGGACGGAGAGGTCCTCGCCCTCGATCCACTCCATGGACAGGAAGGGGCGGCCGTCCGCCTCGCCGATGTCATACACCCGGCAGACGTTGGGGTGCGAGACCTGCCGCGCGACCCGGACCTCGTTGCGGAGCCGTGCCACCCGGTCGCGGTCCAGGCCGAGCGCGGCCGGCAGCAGCTTGAGCGCCACGATCTGGTCGAGGGTCAGGTCGTGGGCGCGGTACACCTCGGCCCTGCCGCCCCGGCCCGCGAAGGCGATGACGCGGTAACGCGAGGCCAGCACGGCGCCCGGCCGCAGCCGGCCGCCGGCCGGCGCCCTTGAGCCGGCGGACGGCGCGAGGTCCGCGGTCTGGGCGTCGGCGCCGACGTCCGGGGTCGGGTCCGCCGGCTCAGCGGGAGGACGGTCGTTGGCCAATGGCGCGAGTGTAACACCCGGGGCCGGCGCTGCCGCGGCCGTCGGGCAGGAGCGGGCCGCGAGCAGGGGGACGAGGTGGCGGACCGGGAGCTGGCTCAGGGCATCGCCAGGACCAGACCGGGGAAGACCAGGTGCGGGTTGGCGACCCGCTCCCGGTTGAGGCGCCAGATCTCCTGCCAGCGGTCGGCCGAGCCGAGACGCGCGGCGGCGATGCGGCTCAGGGTGTCCCCCGCCTGCACGACGTAGGTCGGCCGGTCGCCTGAGAGCGGCCGCTTCATGTCCTCGGACTCGTAGACCAGGTAGGCGCGGACCAGGTCGCCGTACTCCGGCGTCGCCAGGACCCGCCTGAGGGCGGCGTTGACCGCGTCGAGGAGCGGGTCGTTGCCGGCCAGCATGGCCACGGCGTAGTGCGACTGGTTGAGGTTGAAGGCGACGATCTTGGTCCGCGGGTGGTCCTTGATCTCGTGCGCGGCGAAGGGGTAGTCGTAGACCAGCGCGTCCACCTCGCGCCGCTCCACCGCCTCGAACCAGCCGGTCTCGCCGCTGAAGGTCACGACCGTGGCGCGGGGGATGCTCTCCTCGACCCAGCGGACCGCCGCCGGGTCGTCGTACACGCCCACCCGGCGCCCCTGGAGGTGGGCGGGCTCGGACACCGCCGAGCTGCGCAGCACGATCAGGCAGAGGCCGAAGTCGAGGTAGGGCTCGGACCACTCCACGCCCTCGATCGAGGGGTCCGGCACGTAGCCGGCGATCACCGGGTCGACGGTGCGGTCGCGCAGCCGGTCGGGCAGCTCCTGGTAGGGGGCGTCGTGGAAGCGCACCTCGGGCACCCCCATCTCCGCCGCCAGCGGCTGCGCCAGGTCGTGCTCGAAGCCGGTCAGGCGGCCGCCGGAACCCGTGACGTACATGGGCGGGGCGTTGCTCTCGTACCCGACGGTGAGGTAGCCCCGCCGCCGGACCTCGGCCCACACCGCCGGGGCCGCGGTCGGGGAGGGACGGCCGGGCGTGGCCGAGGCGCGAGGCGCCG
>CAYTJW010001183.1:0-1929 GCA_964438135.1 uncultured Thermoanaerobaculia bacterium | reverse complement strand
GAGCGGTGCGCCGCGCGGGCGCTGGCGCTCGGCGATCGCCTGGCGCCGGGGAGCCTGGAGGCGGCCCGCGCCCGCCTCAGCCTGGGTCTGCTGGCCTACTGGCGCGTCGACCACCCACGCGCGGTGGCGTGGTGGGAGCAGGGGCTGGCGGTCGCCCGGCAGACGGCGCCCGACAGCCGGCTCGCCCTCGGCTTGCTGCGCTGGCTGACCGACGCCGCCACGGTCCGCGGCGACCTCGAGCAGGCCCAGGCCCACTGCGCCGAGGCGCTGCGGGTCAGCCGCGAGCTGGGCCTCGACGAGCCCGCGAGGATGTCGCTGACCCTGTCCCTGGCGACGATCCTCTACAAGGCGAACGAGCTCGACCAGGCCGAGCGCCTGACGCGGCAGGCGCTGCGCCTGGCGCAGGGCCAGCGCCGCAACCCGGCCCTGCTCAGCTGGGCCCACACTCTCCTGGGCAACGTGGCGGCCGACCGGCACGACTACCCCACCGCCCTGGTCCACCACCGGCTGGCGCTCGAGCTGCAGGTCGAGCACGACGGCGAGGGCTCGCTCGAGTCGGTGTCGCGGCGGGCCAACGTCGCCGGCGACCTGCTGCGGCTGGGACGCCTGGTCGAGGCACGGGCGGCATACGAGGAGGCGCTGGCGGAGATGGAGCAGCTGTCGCCGGACATGCCCGACATCGCCGACGTGCTCTGCAGCGTGGGCTTCGGCGAGGCCAGGGCCGGTCACCAGGACCAGGCCCTGGCGTGGTACGCGAGGGCGGCGGCCTTCACCGAGGCCCACGAGATCCGCGGCACGGCGAGGGTGAAGGCCCTCGCCGGCCTCGCCGAGGGCCGTCTCAAGCTCGACGACCTGGCCGGCGCGGAGGAGGCCGCCCGGCAGGCGGCCGACCACGCCCGCCGCTACCTGCCCGGCTCCACCGACGAGACGACCGCGCTCTGGACGCTGGGGCGGGTCCACCGGCGACAGGGCCACCGGGCGGCGGCGCTGGAGCGGTACCGCGAGGCGGCGACGGCGCTCGAGGCGACCCTCGGCAAGCTCGGCGGGACGCCCGATGTCCGGACCGGGTTCCGCTCTGCCTTCGCCGACCTCTACCGCCAGCTGCTGGAGCTCGAGCTCGAGGCCGGCCACCCCGAGGCGGCATTCCACACCCTCGAGCGCTACCGGGCGCGCAGCTTCCTGGAGATGCTCGCCGCCCGCGACCCGGCGGCGCCGGGCGAGATCCCGCCGGAGCTGGAGAGCGCCTGGAAGAGACTCGCCTGGGAGGCCGACCGCCTTCGCCAGGAGCTCGCCACCCTCCCGCCCGAGGCGCAGCCACGGCTCGCGGCCTGTTGGGCGCGTCTCGAGGCGCTCCAGGCGGAGCGGGAGCGGCTGCTGGCGCGGATCCGGCAGGCCTCGCCGCGCCTGGCGTCGCTGCGGCGACCCGAGCCCCTGGACGCGGCCGGGACCGGCGCGGCGCTCGACCCCGGCACCCTGCTCCTGTCGTACAGCGTCGGGGCTGCCCACAGCACCCTGTTCGCCCTGTCGACGCGGGACGGGCTGGCGGTGTACCCCGTCGACGCCGGGTGGGAGACGCTGGCCGGGGAGGTGGCGGGGCTGCGCCGGCTGGTCGGCCGCGGCGCGCTCCGAACGACGGTGCCGGCGGACCTCGAGCACCGGTGTCGCCGCCTCTACGAGCTGTTGATCCGGCCCGCCGAGGCCCGGGTGGAGCGCTGCCAGCGCCTGCTGATCCTGCCCGACGGCCCGCTCCACTCGCTGCCGTTCGCGGCCCTGGTGCGGCTGAGGCCGGACGGGACGAACGAGTACCTGGTGGAGTGGCGGCCCCTGCACCTGGCCATGTCGGCCACGGTCTTCGCCGAGCTCGCGCGAGCACGGCCGCCGGGGGGGCGGCACGCCGGCGGCGCCGTCACCGTGCTCGCCGACCCCGTC
>CAYTJW010001182.1:0-1929 GCA_964438135.1 uncultured Thermoanaerobaculia bacterium | reverse complement strand
CGCTGCGGGTCTGCGCGGGTTGCGGCCGCTTCTACTGGCCCGGCAGCCACGCCCGCCGGATCGAGGAGCGGCTGCGGCGGGTCGCGGCGGCGGTCCGTGCCCGGGGCGGCCTTGAGCTATGATCGCGCCGTGGTGAGAGACCGCGAGGCCGAGCTGGGGCGGGTGGAGGCGGTGCTGGGGCATTGTTTCTCGGACCGCGGGCTGCTCGAGCGGGCACTGCGCCACGGCTCCGCCGCCCGGGCCGCCGAGCTGGGCTCGTACCAGCGGCTGGAGTTCCTCGGCGACGCGGTGCTCGGCGCCGCCTCCGCGCTGGTCCTGTACGAGCGCTTCCCGGACGCCGACCAGGGCGCGATGACCCGCATGCGCTCGCACCTGACCCGCTCGGCGGCGCTGGCCGAGACCGCCTCGCTGCTCGGCCTCGACGCGGCGGTCGAGGTGGGCACGAGCGAGGAGCTGGGGCGGGGCCGGGAGCGTTCCGCCCTGCTCGAGGACGTGCTCGAGGCGCTGATCGGGGCGCTCCTGCTGGACGGCGGCTGGGAGGCGGCGCTGGCCTTCGTCCGCGACCAGCTCGAGCCGGGCCTCGACGGGCTCGACGAGCGGGCGCTGGTGTTGGGCAACCCCAAGAGCGCCCTGATCGAGGCGGCCCAGGCGCGCGGCCTGCCGGCCCCGGAGTTCCGCCAGGTGCGGGCGGCGGGCGAGGACCACCGGCCGGTGTGGGTGTTCGGCGTCTCCTGGGACGGCGAGGAGGTGGCGCGTGGCGAGGGCCGCACCAAGCGCCAGGCCCAGGAGCAGGCGTCCCGCCGGGCGCTCGCCCGCCTGGGCCTCCTGCCGTAGGGGCGCGAGCGTGCTGCGCCCGTCGCCCGCCGCCCATCCCGAGGGGAACCGCCGGTGACCGACGCGCGGGGGACCCTCGAGGGGCAGGCCCGGCAGGCGCCGGAGGCGCCGGGCGTCTACCGCTTCCAGGACCGCGCCGGCCGCGACCTGTACGTCGGCAAGGCCCGCAACCTGCGCCGCCGGGTGCTGTCCTACTTCGGCCGCAGCGACCTGCCCGAGCGCACCCGGGCGATGCTGGAGCGGGCGCGACGGCTGGACTTCACGGTCACCGCCAGCGAGGTCGAGGCGTTCATCCTCGAGAACACGCTGATCAAGCGCCTGCGGCCACGCTTCAACGTCAACCTGCGCGACGACAAGACCTACCCCTACCTGCGCATCACCACCGGCGAGGAGTGGCCGCGGGTGGAGCTGGTGCGGCGGGTGCGGGACGACGGCCACAGCTACTTCGGCCCCTTCATGGGCCAGAACATGGCCCGGCGGCTGCTGGAGCTCGCCCGCACCCGCTTCCGGGTCCGCACCTGCCAGCTCTCACTCGACGGCTCGCTGGCGCGGCCCTGCCTCTACTACCACATGCAGGCCTGCCTGGGCCCGTGCGTGGCCGGCCTCACCAGCCGCGAGGACTACGCCGCGGCGGTCGAGGAGCTGGCCCTGCTCCTGGCCGGCAACCACCGCGAGCTGCTGCCGCGGCTGGAGCGGAGCATGTGGGCGGCGGCCGAGCGCGAGGACTTCGAGCTGGCGGGCCGCCACCGCGACCTGATGGCGGTCGTGCGGCGCCTGTCCGAGCGGCAGGACGTGGAGCAGCCGGGGCGGGGCGACGCCGACGTGGTGGCGGCGACGACCGACGGCGCCAACGCCACGGTCTGCGTCCTGCCCTACCGCGACGGCCGCCTGGTCGACAAGCGCGAGTACCACTTCGAGGGGGTGGGCGAGGTGGCCGAGCCCGAGCTCCTCGCCACCTTCCTCGCCCAGTACTACGAGGCCAACCCGGCGGTGCCGCCGGCGGTCGAGACCGCGACGCCGCTCGACCCCGAGGAGGGCGAGCTGCTGCGCGCCTTCCTCGCCCACCGCCGCGGCGGCGCGGTGCGGCTCGAGACG
>CAYTJW010001181.1:0-1936 GCA_964438135.1 uncultured Thermoanaerobaculia bacterium | reverse complement strand
TTGGAGGTCCCGCCGTCGCTGAAGTGGAGGAAGTAGGTCCCGGTGCTGGCCGAGCTGACGTTCACCAGGGCCGAGGCGTAGACGACGCCGCTCTGGGCGCCGATGGCCCGGTTGGCGTCCTCGGCGGACGACGACGTGGTGACCAGGGTTGCCGCCCCGCCGTCACCCGAGTAGGCGTATCCCGCCAGCGTCAGGCTGGTCGGCTGGTAGCCGATCAGGACGCCCGTGGCGCCCGAGTGAGCCACCCAGTTGCCGCCGCTGAGCGCGGTCAGCGTGCCCGCGGTCGAGCCGTACTCGAAGTCCTCGTCGAGCAGGGTCGCGCCGCGAACGGGGCCGGCCGCCACCACCAGGGCGACCACCGTCAGCACCACCAGCACAGAGGACACGGTCCATTCACGCTTGCATGCCATTGCCTGCTCCTTCCGCCGTCCACCGACGGCCGTGAGTCGGATCGGGTGAAAGGGACGCACCAGGACCACCCGGGTCCAGAGTGTACCCCCGACGGACGGCGCACGAAAGGCCTGGTGCCCGGACGGCCTGCCACCCGCCGCTGGCTCTCCCAGCGCCCCTCCGGACCGGGGTCGACGGCAGGCCGCCCACGCTCAGGGCGCCGTGCTGCTCCAGGCCGACGTCTCCCCGGCGTCGAGGGAGTCGCCGAAGAGGCAGCTGCCGCCGTCGTCGTCGCAGACCGTGACGGCGACCGAGAAGGTCTGGAGGACGGCGTTGTCCGGGTTCGAGAGGTCGACCGTCAGGCTCTCGCTGCCCTCGACCGCGCTGTCCCGCAGGGTGGTGACGAGGACCCGGCCCGAGGTCCCGCCGGCCGGGATGGCGACGGTGCCGCTCGCGGCCAGGTAGTCCGAGCCGGCGACGGCGGTGCCGTCTGAGGTCTGGTGGTCGACCGCCACGTCGAGGCCGCTCACCGGGTCGAGCGCGAGCCAGACCACCGCGGTCATGCCCTCGATCACCTCGGCGCCCTGGACCTCGGCGGCGAGGTCGGGCATGGGGTCGTCGTCGAGGATCGTGCCGGAGGCCGCCCCGTCGTCGACCGACGAGTCCCCAGTCGGGTTGGAGAGCTCCACCGCCACCGTCTCGTCGAGCTCGTCGAGGAGGTCGCCGACGACCGGCACTGAGGCCGTCTCGCTGGTGTCCCCGGCGACGAAGGTCAGGGTGCCCGAGGCGGCGGTGTAGTCCACGCCCGCCGCGGCCGTGCCGCCTGCAACGGTCGCCCACTCGACCGTGACCGTGCCCGCGGCGGCCGCGGACAGGCTGACCTCGAAGGCCAGCGCGGCCGGGGCGCCGTCGCCCTCGAGCACGCTGGTGTCGGCGACGCCGATCGTGACCCCGTCGTCGTCGACGATGGTGCCGAGGCCGGAGGGGTCGGCGACGGTGGCGTTGGAGGCGGCCGACAGCTCGACGGTGAAGGTCTCGTCGGCCTCGTCGACGGTGTCGCCCACCACCGCCAAGGTCACGGTCCGCGAGGTCTGGCCGGGGTTGAAGGTCAGCGGGCCCGAGGCGGCCCCGTAGTCGTCCGGGGCGACGGCGGTCCCGTCGGCGGTGGCGTAGTTGATGGTCACGGTCCGGCCCGAGGCGGCCGACAGGCTCACCGTGAACACCGCGTCGGTGGCGCCGGAGTTGCCCTCGGTCACCGCCACGTCGTCGACGGCGAGCGAGGGAGTCGGGTCGTCGTCGGTGATGGTGCCGAGGCCCGAGGCGTCGGCTATCGTGGCGTTGGTGGCCCCCGACAGGTTGACGGTGAAGGTCTCGTCGGCCTCGTCGAGGGTGTCGCCGACCACCGCCACGGTCACGGTCTTCGAGGTCTGGCCGGCGGTGAAGGTCAGCGTGCCCGAGGCGGCCCCGTAGTCGCCCGGGGCAACGGCGGTGCCGTCGGCGGTGGCGTAGTCCACGGTCACGGTCCGGCCCGAGGCGGCGGACAGGG
>CAYTJW010001180.1:0-1938 GCA_964438135.1 uncultured Thermoanaerobaculia bacterium | reverse complement strand
CTGTCCCCGGGGTCCTTCAGGTACGGGGCCGTGAAGGCGGCGAAGCGGCCGTCCGGCAGGGGGGTGCCGAACAGCTCCAGGGTCCGCTGCTTGGGGGTGGCGGTGAAGGCGAACATGCTGACGTTGGGCACCGGGCCGCGCGCCTTCATCTCGGCAAGGATCCGGTCCTCCATGGTCTCCGGCTCGCCCGCCTCGAGCGCCGCCGCCTCCTCGAGGGTGGCGCCGGACAGCACCTTGCGCACGCTCCTTGTCGCCTCCCCGGACTGCGACGAGTGGGCCTCGTCGATGATCAGGGCGAAGCGCTTGCCGGGCAGCGCCCGCACCCCCTGGTCGATGACCGGGAACTTCTGCAGGGTGGTGACGATGATGGTCTTGCCGGACTCGATCGCGTCGGCGAGCTGGCGCGAGGTCTGGTCGATGTTCTCGACCACCCCCAGCACCTGCTGGAACTGGCTGACGGTGCGCTGCAGCTGGCGGTCGAGCACCCGCCGGTCGGTGATGACCACGATCGAGTCGAACACCCGGCGGTCGTCCGCGTCGTGCAGGCTGGCCAGGCGGTGGGCGAGCCAGGCGATCGAGTTCGACTTGCCGCTGCCGGCCGAGTGCTGGATCAGGTAGCGCTGCCCCGGCCCGTGGGCGCGGGCGTGCTCGACCAGGCGGTTGACCGCGTCGCGCTGGTGGTAGCGCGGGAACAGCAGCCGCCGCGAGGCCCTGCCGCCGCCCGCCGGGTCCGCGGCCGGCTCCTCCACCCAGTGGACGAAGTGCTGCACCAGGTTGAGCACGCTCGGCCGGGTCCAGACGTCCTCCCACAGGTAGGCGGAGGCGAAGCCGACCAGCGACGGCGGGTTGCCGGCGCCGCCGTCCCGGCCCCGGTTGAAGGGCAGGAACACGGTCTTCTCGCCGCACAGGTGGGTGGCCATGTAGACCAGGTCCGGGTCGACCGCGAAGTGGGCCAGGCAGCGGCCGGCGGCGAAGAGCGACTCGCGCGGGTCGCGGTCGTGCATGTACTGGGCGATGGCGTGCTGGACGTTCTGGCCGGTGAAGGTGTTCTTCAGCTCGGCGGTGAAGATCGGCAGGCCGTTCAGGAGCAGCACCAGGTCGAGGCGGTGCTCTGTGCTTTCGGAGTACTTGAGCTGCCGCACCACGGTCAGCTGGTTGGCCTCGTAGAGCCGCGCGAGCTCGGGGTTGAGGCCGCTCACCGGCTCGAAGAAGGCGAGCTGGACGTGGCAGCCGCGGTCCTTGACGCCGCGGCGGAGCACCTCGACCACGCCCCGCTTGCCGACCTCGGCGCTGAGCCGCTTCAGGAACGGCTCCCGCGGCGAGCCCCCGTGCTGCTCGCCGAGCCGTTGCCAGACCCTGGGCTGGGTGGCCTGGACGAAGTCCACCACCACGTCCGGGTCGAGGCACAGCGCCCGGTCGTAGTCCTCCGGCCGCCGGGCCCGGTAGCGCTCCGCGAGCAGCGCCGCCTCGACCGTCGCCTCGAGGTTGCGCTCGCTGACGTCGATCATGCCTCCTCCGCCGTGTCCCGCGGCACCAGGGTCCACATCCGCTTGAGCGGCAGCTCGGCCTGGAGGTCGTCCGGCAGCCGGTCGTAGACCTTGAGGATCGCCTCGAGCAGGTCGTCGGCGTCCCACAGCCTGACGCTGAAGAAGGTCGAGGTGGCCTCCTTGATGACCGAGCCCTTGAAGCCTCCCCACGACACCAGCAGCGCCTGGTCAGCCTTGAAGGCCTGCATGGTGCCGACCAGGGCGCGGAGCACGGTCACGTCGCACGGCGTGCTCGAGGACTTCACCTGGACGCACAGCCGCGGTGGGTCGAACCCCAGCGGTCCCCCACCCGCGAGGATGTCCACGCCGCCGTCCGGACCCGGCGGCGACAGGTGGGTGAGATACCCCTGCGCCTTCAGGACCTCCCCGACCAGCCGGGCCAGCTCGTGGC
>CAYTJW010001179.1:0-1939 GCA_964438135.1 uncultured Thermoanaerobaculia bacterium | reverse complement strand
CAGGGGGACGCCGTGGGGAGTCAGCACGAGCGCCTCGGTGGCCCAGCCCGGCAGCCGCTCGAGCCAGGCCGCGGCCAGGCCGGCCGCGGCCTTGCCGAGGGCGACCAGGACCCGCCGTCCGGCCAGCCGCGGCAGCTCGACGCCGCCGACGGTCACCGCCCCCCGCTCCCGCCGCAGGTGCCGTGCGAGCAGGCGCCGCGGCTCGACCGCCGCGACCGCGGCGGCGAAGGCGGCGAGCGCGTCCTGGCGGAGCCGGTCGACCGAGAGCACCACGGCTCCAGTGTAGCCCGTGTGGCGCCCGACGGCGGAGGTCGAGGCCCAGGTCCGGGCCCGCGGTGGCCGGGGACCGGCGAGAGGGGGCGGCTGCGCTACCATGGGCGGCGATGGCCGGGCTCAGGTTGCGGGTCGTTCACCACGACGGGGTGGTGGAGGAGCGCGCCCTGGAGGACGGCTCGCTCGGGGTCGGCCGCGCCGCCGACAACTGGCTGGCGCCACTCGACCAGGCCCTGTCGCGCCGCCACGCCCGGCTCGAGGTCGTGGCCGGGGCGGTGTGGGTCGAGCCGCTGCCGACCCCGAACGGGACGCGGGTCAACGGCGAGCTGATCGCGGGCCGTCGCCGCCTCGCCCCGGGCGACCGCGTCCTCCTCGGCCGCACCGTGCTCGAGCTCGCCCTCCCCGGCCCGGCCGCCGTGGACGGTCGCGAGCAGCCGACGGTCGAGCTCGAGGCCGAGGCGGCGGCGCCGGTGGCGATCTCGCCCGCCATGCGCGCGGTGCTCGCCAATGCCGGCCGCTTCGCCGCCAGCCCCCTGCCCGTGCTGCTGACGGGCGAGAGCGGCACCGGCAAGGAGGTGGTGGCCCGGTTCATCCACGCCTCCTCGCCTCGGCGCGACCGCCCGTTCGTGGTCCTCAACTGCCCGGCGCTGCCGTCGGGCCTGGAGGAGAGCGAGCTGTTCGGGGTCGAGGCCGGGGTGGCCACCGGCGTCAGCGCCCGGCGCGGTCGCCTCGAGCTCGCCGACCGCGGCACCCTGCTGCTGGACGAGGTCGCCGACCTGTCGGCCGAGGCCCAGGCCAAGCTGCTGCGCTTCCTCCAGGACGGGAGCTGCGAGCGGGTCGGCGGGCGCAAGCCGCTGCGCCTGGACGTCCGCGTCCTGGCCGCCACCAACCGGCCGCTCGAGCCCCTGCCGGCTCGTTTCCGCGCCGACCTCTACTACCGGCTGGCGGCCCTCCGCCTCCACCTCCCGCCCCTCCGGGAGCGCCGCGAGGACGTTCTGCCGCTGGTCGAGCGCACCCTGCGCCGGCTCGGCGCCCCCCACCTCCGGCTCGAGGCGCCGGCGCGGGAGGAGCTGCTCGGCTACCCCTTCCCGGGCAACGTCCGCGAGCTCGAGGCGATCGTCGGCCGCGCCGCCCTGCTGGCGGAGGGCGGCGCGATCCGGCTCGAGCACCTCGGCCTGTCGGCCGCGGCTGCGGAGGCCGAGGGCCCCGGCGAGCGCGCCGACCGGCTGCTCGCCGCGCTGGAGCGGGGCGAGGTCGACTTCTGGCAGGCGGTCTACCGGCCGTTCGCGGCCCGCGAGCTGCCGCGGGCGCTGGTCCAGGAGCTGGTGGCGCTCGGGCTCGCCCGAGGCGACGGCAGCGTCCGGGCCCTCGCCGCCACCTTCGGCGTCGGCGACCGCTACCGCAAGCTGCTCGACTTCCTGCGCAACAACCGGCTGCTGCCGGGGCGTGAGGGGTAGCGAGCGGTCAGCTCCCGGCTCCGCCGCCCGACCGGTGGGCGTGCCACGGTCTCAGCGAGCTCGGCCCCGGGGCCGGGGCCTCGACGGGCCGCGGCGCGCTACCGCGCCGGGGTCGGCCCCTGGGTGCGGTGCCAGTCGAGCACCCGCGGCCCGGCCGGGGTGAGCTCCACCCGCGCCTCGAGGGCGCCGACGGCGCCGTTGAGGCGGGC
>CAYTJW010001178.1:0-1941 GCA_964438135.1 uncultured Thermoanaerobaculia bacterium | reverse complement strand
GCCGGGCGCGGCTCGCGCCGTCACCGGCCGGCGCCCGGGGGCACGGTCAGGGCCGGCGGCAGGCCGCCGTCGATCGCCGGCTCGGGCAGGATCGCGGTCGACCCCGAGGCGCACGCCTGCCAGTACTGCTCGACCACCTCGCGGGTCGGGCCGAGGGCGCGCAGGTGGCCGTGGTCGAGCCACAGGGCCAGGTCGCAGGTCGCCTCCACCGCGGGGAGGTCGTGGGACACGAACAGGATCGTCACCCCCTGGTCGCGGAAGGCCCGGATCCGCTCCTGGCACTTGCGGCGGAAGCCCTCGTCGCCCACCGCCAGCACCTCGTCGAGGAGCAGGATGTGGGCGTCGACGGTCGAGGCGACGGCGAAGGCCAGGCGGGCGACCATGCCGGTGGAGTAGGTCCTGAGCGGCGCCTCGATGAACTCGCCGAGACCGGAGAAGTCGACGATCGACGCGAAGCGGGCCTGCATCTCGGCCCGCGAGCGGCCGAGCAGGGCGCCGGAGAAGAACACGTTCTCTCGGCCCGACAGCTCCAGCTCGAAGCCGGCGCCGAGCTCGATGATCGGCGCCAGGCGGCCGCGCACCACCGCCTCGCCGGCGGTCGGCTGGAGGATGCCGGCCACCACCCGCAGCAGGGTCGACTTGCCGGCGCCGTTGGAGCCGATGATGCCGAGGGCGCGGCCCGGCTCGAGGGAGAAGCTGACGTCGGACAGGGCGTGCAGGTCGTGCCAGGACAACCGCGAGGTGAGCCGGCGGACGACCCACTCCTTGAGGGTCGGGATGCCGCGGTCCGGCAGCCGGTAGCGCAGCGAGACGTGGCGGAGCTCGACGGCGGGCGAGGTCATGGCGGGGCGGCACCCTGACGCGTGGTCCGGGCGGACGAGCCATCGGCAACAAGAACGGGTACGGGCACGGGGACCTCAGAGGTGGACGTAGAAGCCGCGCGCCAGGCGGTGGAACACCAGCCAGCCCGCGAGCAGGGTGACGGCGGCGATGGCGAAGCCGAGGTTGACGGTCGCGGCCGGCGGCAGCTGGCCGTGGTAGATCGGGTAGCGCGCCAGCTCGAACAGGTGGGTGAGGGGGTTGGCGAGCACCAGCCAGCGCCAGCGCTCGGGCACGATCGACATCGGGTAGATGATCGGCGTCATGTACATCAGGCCGGTGGTCGCCACCTGGTACATCTGCGACACGTCGTCGAAGTAGACCGCCAGCGCCGACAGCAGCAGGGCGACGCCGAGGGTGAACATGCCGATGACGAAGAACGACGCCGGCAGGAACAGCATGGCGGGTCGGATCGGCGCCCCCCGCACCAGCATGATCACCAGCAACGGCACCACCGACAGGGCCAGGTTGGCGAGGCCCGACAGGGTGGTGGCGACCGCGAACACCGACTTGGGCAGCCGCATCCGCTTCAGCAGCGAGCCGTTCAGGGTCAGGTTGAGCATGGTGGTGACGGTGGTCTGGGCGAAGAAGCCGTACACCAGGTACTCGGACAGGAAGTAGACCTCGTAGTGGCCGACGCCCTCGAAGCGGAAGATGGTGGAGAAGACGATGGTGAAGATCACCATCAGCAGCAGCGGGTTGAGCATGGTCCAGAAGAAGCCGACCACCGACCGCTTGTAGCGCACGGTCAGGTCGCGGCGGACGATGTTGGCGAGCAGGTGCGAGAAGGCGAGCAGCTCGCGCACGTCGCGCACCAGGCTCGACCGCTGCTGGGCGGAGTTCACCAGGACGGGCAGCTCGACCGCGGCCACCGCGGGAGTCTAGCGGAATCCCCCCGGCCGGTCGAGGCGTGGGGAGGAGCGGTCAGCCGTCAGCTTTCGGCTGTCAGCTCCCCCACCCGACCGGCCGTCGGGCCGGTCGGAAGGGCCCGCTGCGCCAGCGCCGCGGCGACCCGCTCGCCGGCCCGGCCGTCGCCGAAGGGGTTCGCGCCCGCGGTCATCG
>CAYTJW010001177.1:0-1946 GCA_964438135.1 uncultured Thermoanaerobaculia bacterium | reverse complement strand
GGCGTAGGATGTCGGCGGAGGTGCTGCCCATGTCGCCGTCGCGCCACTCCGCCCTCGCCGCCGTCCTCCTGGTCGCCGCCGCGACCGCGGTCGCCGCCGCCGGGCTGCCGCCCTACACCCCGGACGCCAACGCGCCGCGCGACGCGGTGCCGGCGGCTTACCGCTGGGACCTGTCGGCCCTGTTCAAGGACGACCAGGCCTTCGAGCGGGCGCGGCTGGAGCTGCTCGCCGACGTGCCGCAGCTGGCCGCGTTCGAGGGCAAGCTGTCGGACCCGGGCACGCTGCGCGCTGCCCTGGAGCTCTACTTCCGGCTCCACCGCGACGCCAACTTCGTCACCCTCTACGCCAACCTCCGCCAGAGCACGGCGCTCTCGGACGACCACGCCAACGCCATGGTGGCGCAGAGCCTGGCCGCAATGGACGAGCTGATGCGCTCGGCCGCCTTCCTCAGGCGGGAGATCCTGACCATGCCGGCCCCGACCCTGGCCGCGGCCCAGGCCGCCGAGCCGGGCCTCGGGGCCTACCGCTCCTACGTCGACAACCTGCGCCGCCGCTCGGGCCGGCTGCTGTCGCCGGACGCCGAGCGGGCGCTGTCGCTGCTCGGCGACAACCTGTGGGCCGAGATCGACCTCAACGAGCTGCCGTCGTCGCTCGAGGACGCCTACGGTGCCCTGCTGACCGACATCCCGTGGCCGAAGGTGCGCGACGAGCAGGGCCGCGAGGTGCAGCTGACCCTGTCCAACTACCCCCAGCTCCGGCTCTCCCCCGACCGCGAGGTGCGGCGGGCGGCGGTCACCGCCATGCTCGGCACCCTCCGCCAGTACCGCCACGCCCTCTCGGCCACCCTCGCCGGCCAGGTCGAGCTCGACGTCGCCTACGCCCGCGCCCGCGGCTACGACACCGCCATCGAGGCCTACCTGGACAAGGACGACGTGGACGTCGCGGTCTACGACAACCTGGTGCGCACGGTCAACGCCAACCTGCCCCTGCTGCACCGCTACGTGGCGCTCCGCCAGCGGGTGCTGGACCTGCCCGAGGTCCACCTCTACGACCTCTACGTGCCGCTGGTGCCGGCGGTCTCGTCCGAGATCCCGTTCGCCGACGCCCGCAGCCTGATCCAGCAGGGCCTCGCACCCCTCGGCCCCGACTACGCCCGGGTGCTGGCCGAGGGCCTCGACCCCGCCTCCGGCTGGCTCGACCTCTACCCGCACAAGGACAAGCGCAGCGGCGCCTTCTCCTCCTCGGTCCACGGCCCCCACCCGTTCGTGTTCATGAACTACCAGGACTCGCTCGACGACATGTCGACCCTGGCCCACGAGTACGGCCACGCCCTGCACAGCCACCTGGCCATGAAGGCTCAAGGCTACCCCGACTTCCGCTACCCGCCGTTCCTGGCCGAGGTCGCCTCGACCTGCAACGAGGCGCTGCTGTCCGACTACCTGGTGGCGCAGGCCTCTGACCCGGCCCGGCGCGCCGCCCTGCTCGTCGCCCGACTCGAGGACATCCGCACCACCATCTTCCGCCAGACCATGTTCGCCGAGCTCGAGCGCGAGCTGCACCGGCTGGCCGAGGCCGGCACGCCGCTCACCCCGGGGGCCATCGAGGACACCTACCGCGAGCTGGTGCAGCGCTACTACGGCCCGGGCTACACGATGGACCCGGACGACGGCCTCGAGTGGGCCTACGTCCCCCACTTCTACTACAAGTACTACGTCTACTCCTACGCCACCGGCCTGGCCTCCGGCATCGCCATCGCCGACCGCGTCCGCCAGCAGGGCGAGCCGGCGGTCGCCGAGTACCTCGGCCTGCTCTCGGGCGGCTGCTCGAAGCCGCCGCTCGAGCTGCTGCGCGGCGCGGGGGTGGACCTGACCACGCCGGCGCCGGTCGAGGCGGCGATGGCCACTTTCGGCCGCACCCTGGACGAGGTCGAGAGGCTCCTCGCGCCG
>CAYTJW010001176.1:0-1947 GCA_964438135.1 uncultured Thermoanaerobaculia bacterium | reverse complement strand
ACGTCGACCAGCTGCTCCGAGGGTGCGGACACGATCTCGACGAAGTCGAACCTGGCCCAGCGCTCGAAGTCGTCGATCCGGTCGACCGACACCCTCCCCACCCAGTCGTCGTAGTAGAACACCCGGGCCCGGACCGGCAGCCCGACCAGCTCGAGCTCCAGGTAGAGGTCGCTGCCACCCTCCTCGACCGCCCAGCCGGCGGCGACGAGCTCGGTGCCGACCGGCAGCACGCCCCGCCGGAAGGCACGGTGCACCGCCGCCCCGTCCGAGACCTCGACCCGGACCCGGGAGTTGCCGCCCTCCGGGCTCCAGAACAGCCACTCGCAGTCGGTCCAGCCGGCGCGGTCCTTCTTGACCGTGAGCTCGAGGCGGGTGCGGCAGCGGGCGCCGCGCCAGCGCGCGTTGGCCTGCTCGAGGGCGGCTGAGGTCTCGCGCGACGAGGCGGCGAGCGGCGCCGGCGACCCGGCCGCCAGGGCGACGGCGGTGCAGAGGGTCGCGAGACGGCGCAGGGTCGGCGGTCGGCTCATGGCACCCCCACGACCTCGAACAGGGCGCTGCCCGACGCCTCGCGCCCGGCCGTCGCCACCCTCGCCCGCAACGAGTAGAGGCCCGGCGCGAGGTCGGGCGGCAGGCGCAGCGGCTGGCTCGACGTGAAGGCGCCGGCGGCCCGCGCGAGCCGTTCCTCGAAGCCGGCCAGGCGCTGCTCGCCGCGGAACACCTCCCGCACCTCGAGGACCTCGAACGAGGCCCCGGCAGGGACCCCCCCGACCTCGTAGGTGAGGACCATGGCGAGCTCGCCGCCGGGCGGGACCCGGGGCGGCTGAGCCGCCACGGCCCTCAGCCTGAGCGCGGGGGCCGCGGTTGGGGCCGGCGCCGACGGGGTCGGCGGCAGCCGCCCGGCAGCGGTGTGCGGCGAGGTCGCGACCGGCGCGACCGGCACGTCCACCAGCCGTTCGTCCGCCGCCTCGAGCTGGAAGGCCGTGACCCGCATGTACCGCTCGGCGACGGCGAAGCGTTCGCCCGGGTGCTTGAGCCAGAGCTCGACCTGCATGGTCACCGGCAGGTCCCGGAACCGGAGGTCGAGCCACAGGCCGCCGTGGGACCGGTCCGGGTCGACCATGCGCCAGCCGTCGCAGACGAAGGTCTCCCAGGCGGGCAGGGTCTTGTCGCGGAGCAGGTGGGCGATCGCCGCGCGGTCCGAGACGTGGACGCGGAACGCGAGGTCGTCCTCGGGGACGGTGTACCAGGGGCTGTGGCTCCTCCCCTCCGCGTCCGTTCCCTTGCCGAGCACGACCGACAGGCGGAGGTGACAGGTGGCCCCGCGCCAGCGCCGGTTCGCCTCGTCGACGTCGCCGGCCGCGGCGCGGGTCGGGCCGAGGGCGAGCGCGAGGAGCAGGAGCGGGGTCCAGCGGGCGGCGGGGCGACGGGTCACGCTGTGGCCTCCGAGTCACCGGCGGGTGCAGCGGAAGGTGGCGGGGTCGAAGGCGTAGCCCGGGCAGGAGCAGGTCGGCTGGGTCGCCGACGGGTCGGGGAAGCCGTACTTGAAGCCGCACGGGTCGAGGGGTCCGCCGATCGCCGCCGCCACCGACTCCGCGGTGGCGACGGGGTCGAGGCCGCCAACGCCGGCGGGGCTGCCGTAGTGGCTGGTCACGGCCTGGTTCAGGACCAGCAGTCCGGCGAGCAGCTTGCCGGCCGCCCGCCGCCGCGCCGCGTCCTTCTCCGCCCGCTGGTGGGCGATGGTCTCGTCGATCCGGGCGAGCAGCGTGGCCACGGCCTGGGACTGGCAGCTGACGGCGGTGTCGGCCGCCTGCAGGGTGCTGTCGCGGGCGTCCTCGAGCTCGCCGTTCTGGAGCTCCGAGGAGGCGCGCCACACCGCCTCCTCGGTGGCGAGCTGGCGCCCTGCGAGCTGCCTGAGCCGGTCGTGGTTGGCGGCCAGCCAGGGGTTCG
>CAYTJW010001175.1:0-1948 GCA_964438135.1 uncultured Thermoanaerobaculia bacterium | reverse complement strand
GCCGCGCGCACCGCCCCCGCGCCCCGGCCGCGGCACGCGGCCTCGCTCCCGGCTCACACCGCCGGCCGGGCGCCGGTGGCCTGGGCCAGCTCGATGAGCGGCTCGAGGCGCTTCAGGAGCTCGCGGTCGTCGTAGTCGGCGTGGACGTCGACCGTGTAGCGCGCCTCGACCCGGCTCGAGTCGCAGCGCAGGCCGGCGAAGCGCTGGTGGTTGGTGAGGGTGCGCAGCGGCTCCTGGGCCTGCGGCCT
Source organism: uncultured Thermoanaerobaculia bacterium (assembly GCA_964438135.1). Classification (GTDB taxonomy): domain Bacteria; phylum Acidobacteriota; class Thermoanaerobaculia; order Thermoanaerobaculales; family Sulfomarinibacteraceae; genus CAYTJW01. The sequence goes on along the minus strand of CAYTJW010001175.1, from coordinate 1,700 downwards.
CCCGAGCATGTCCGGCAGGCGGCTGGCGGCCCTGGCGGTGAAGCGCAGGCGGCGGTCGAGGTCCTCGACGCCGAGCTGGATGTCGCTCATCAGCCCGACCCCCTTGAGCAGGGCGGTGCCGATGCCCTCCGGGGCGGCGGTCCAGGTCGGCCCGCCCGCCACCCGCAGGGTGACCACCGAGTGGCCGTGGGTGCGGGTGTGGCGGTGGAAGCCGTGGCGGTGGCGCGACTGGTGCTTGCGGACCCGGTACTCGACCCGGTAGCCGCGGTGGCGCGCGAGGAGGGCCGGCGGGAACCACCCCTCGACCTCGGCGCCGCTCTCGAAGGCCTCTGCCAGGCCGAGCAGCTTCTGGCGCTCGAGGTGGACGAAGAGGGCGGTGAGGCCGACCGCGGCGGTCCCGCCCAGCAGCACGACCATCCCCGGTGGCATCGGCATGGCTACCCCCCGTTCCCCGGCGATGAGGCCGGGGTCTCGCGCCCCACGTACCCCACCGCCGCGTAGCCCACCCAGTGGTGGAGGTTGGAGGGCGCGGTGAGGCCCAGACCGGCGGCGCGCGTGGCCTCGGCCACCGGCAGGGTCGGCTCGGACAGGCTCGTCCCGTAGCGCAGCAGGTGGCCGACCGGCGGCGGCTCACCCAGCCGCTCCGCCGTCCGCCGCAGCAGCTCGAGGCCGAGCGGGATGGAGAAGCGGCCGCACCAGGGGATGCGGTAGGCGCCGGCCGGGTCGACCAGGGCGTCCATGAGGCCGCGCACCCGCGTCGCCACGAGCGGGCCCTCGAGGAAGGTCCGGGCCAGGTCGCGGTCGCGGCCGGTGGCCTGCTCGTAGCCGGCGCAGTCGGCGCCGAACGGCGCGTGGTCGAAGTCCTCGCCGTAGTGGACCGCGTCGCTCGAGACCACCACCGCCAGGTCGCGGCCGAGCCGCCAGCCGCGGGCCTGCATGACCCCGGCCAGGGCGTCCGCCAGGAGGTCGGCCGCCTCGGTCAGGCCGCCGTCCCACGCCATCGCCGGGACCAGGATCGGGACGATCGTCACCCCCCGGTTCCTGGCCTGGAGGAACGGCAGCAGCGCCTCCAGCGAGTGCTCGGCCGAGTGCATGTCGTTGCTCACCCTGACCCGGTGGGCGGGCAGGCGCGCCAGCAGCTCGTCGCGCAGCGGGTCGACCGCCACCGGCCCCCACGGCCCGTGCCAGGCGCGGAACGAGTCGAGCACCAGGGCGCCGTCGGCGTTGCCCCACACCCGGGCCTTGTGGAACACCCCGACCAGGACCACCCGCGGCGCCACCACCCGCTCGGTGAGGTGGACGGAGACCCGGCCGGCGTAGAGGTGGTCGTCGTGCGGGCAGACCCCGCCGACGAAGCCCGCGCCCGGGCCCATGCCGAGCCGCCGGTCCTGCTCGGCGAGCGCGGCGGCCTCGAGCTCCGAGGCCCGCGCCACGACGTCCTCGGCCTGGGCCGCGGTGACCGCGAAGCCGACCGCGTCGAGCACGCCCCGCACCTCGTCCCCCTGGTTGGGGACGCCCATCGCCGCCTCGACCTCGGGGCGCGCCGGCGGCGTTGCGGCGACCGGGGCGGCGAGGATCAGCGCGGCGGCAGTGGCGAGGAGACGGGGGACCATGGAGGCGATTCTACCTCCGCGGAGGGCGGGAGCGGGGGGGGCGCGCACCATCGGGTACGGGTCCGGGGACGGGAGGTGGGGAACCGA
>CAYTJW010001174.1:0-1949 GCA_964438135.1 uncultured Thermoanaerobaculia bacterium | reverse complement strand
GGCTCGCCCTCGAGGCGACCGAGCGGGGTCGTGTCGACCTCCTCGACGTCCTCGAACGAGCCGCCCAGCGCCCGCCGGAAGGGGAGGTTGGGCTTCGGGCTCCACACCGCCAGCACGCCGCCGGGGCGCAGGGCGCGGCGGCACGCGTCGATGCCGTCCGCCTCGTAGAGGGCGGCGTTGGCGGGTGCGGCCAGCCACTCCGGGCCGTTGTCGACGTCGAGCAGGACCAGGTCGAAGGCGCCCGGGCTGCGCCGCAGGACGCGCAGCACGTCGGCGATGCGGATCTCGACCCGCGGGTCGGACACCGCCCCGCCGTTGACCGCGTCGAAGTAGCGCCGGTTCCACTCCACCACCATGGCCCCGATCTCGGCCACCACCACCCGCTCGACCCCGCCCAGGTCGAGGGCGGCGCGGAGGGTGTGACCGGCGCCGAGGCCGCCGACCAGGACCCGGAGCGGCCGTGGCAGGCCGGCGAGGCGCCGGTGGGCGAGGGACGCCATGGCCCGCTCGCTGTGGGCGCCGTGGGAGCCCATCAGGAAGCCGCCGTTGATCAGGATCTCGTACCCGGTCTCGCCGGTCTCGGCGTCGTAGCGCCGCAGGGACAGCCGCCCGAGCGGCGTGTCCTGGTGCTCGACCTCGACCGACTCGATCTCCATGGCCGCCCATCATAGCCGGGCGACCCGACCCCGGTCCTCGAACCGACCGCGCCGGGAGACGAAACCGCCCGGCGCGGGGCCGGGCGGCGTCGAGGTCGTGGGTGGGTCGGGCGCGGGCTACCACATCGAGATCGCCACCCGGGTGCCGTCGGGCTCCTCGACCCTGACCAGGTCGCCGTTCGGCGCCGCGGCCAGGACGTCGAAGATCAGGCCCGGCTCGAAGGTCTGGCCGTCCCACTCCTCGAGGGCTCGCTGCAGACCGGCGAGGGGCAACGTGCAGCGGACCGTGGTGCCGTGGTCGTCGACCGCGAGCCGCAGCGCCTCGTCCTCGACCGCGATCACCACCAGGGTGCCGGGCTCCTCGACCCGCACCAGCTCGGTGCCGTCGGGCAGGGAGCGGAGGGTGTCGAGCGCCGCCACGACCTGCCCCCGGTAGGCCTCGACCTCGGGCGGGATGCGGACGTCCTCGACCGCCTCCTGCGGCACCATGGCGGCGGCCACCCGGCCGGCCGCGAGCGGCAGCGGCAGCACCAGGTGCACCGCGTCCTCGCCGGTGGTGCGCACGTCGACCACCATCCAGTCCATCAGGAACACGGCGGTGACCATCCCCAGCCCGGCGGCGATGAGCACCGCCGGGACCGTGCCGATGCCTCGCTGGCGGTGCATGGCGCTCACTCCACCCAGATGCGGACGTTGGCGTCGCTCGAGGTGACCGTGACCAGGTCGCCGTCGGGCAGGGCGGCGAGGGCGGTGAGCAGGGCCTTGACGTCGAGCCGCTGCCGCTCGTCGACGGTGATGGCGTCGACGATCGAGGCCGGCAGCTTGACGTCGACCAGCTCGTGGTCCTCACCCTTGCCGGTGACGTGGATGTAGATCGCGCCGGCCTGCTTGGTCACCTTGACGTCGGCCTCGGGGTCCTCGACGGTGACGAACTCGCCGTCCGGGGCGTCCTTGACCGCCGCCAGGATCCGGGGCAGGTCGACCTCACCCTCGAGGTCGAGGTCGACCTTGCCGGCGTCGAAGTGCTCGACCTTGACGCCGTCGATCACGGTCAGGACCAGCTCCAGCGGCAGGTGCACCTTGACCTTGGTGCCGGTGCCCGGCTCCTCGACGTTGACGTTGATCCAGCGCTGGGTGGTGTCGGCGCTGGCTACCCCGGCCAGTAGCACCACCGCCCCGAGCACCGCGAGAGTCGTCCGCTTCATCGTCCACCTCCTGTCTCCAGCTCTTCAAACGCAAGAACGGGGGAGGAGGTTCGCGGTTAGCAGGCGGAGGGTGCCGCCGGCGGGCCGC
>CAYTJW010001173.1:0-1950 GCA_964438135.1 uncultured Thermoanaerobaculia bacterium | reverse complement strand
CGTCCGGATCTGTGGGGGGCCTGGGCGGGCAACCGCCCGGGCCTACCCGACACCCGGACCTCGGCCTCTACCACTACCGGGCGCGCTGGTACGACCCGCAGATGGCGAGCTTCCTCGAGCGCGACCCGCTGCCGCTCGACGGCCTGCAGAGCCCGTACGCGCCCCTCGGCTTCAATCCCTCAGCCACCCTCGACCCCCTCGGTCTGTCCCCCCTCGGCCACCCCTACAACTGGTTCACCGGGGTGCAGGCGCACCAGCACTTCGGCAGGTGGGTCCTAGAGAGCGGGTGGCATCGCAATCGGAGTCGTCGGGGACGGGTCCAGATCAACCTCTCTCTCGGGCGGGGAATTCGCGAACTGCTCCAGCTGGAACCGAAGAGGTTGGTCAAACAGCTGGGCCAAGTGGTGACGTGGTTGTCCCGTCCGGACCTGCTCTACCTGCCGACGGGCCATGGGGTGGGTGAGATCATCGACCTCAAACCCGAGACATACCGCGCCAACAAGGCAGCTGCCGCCCAGGCGCGCATGTGGCAGCAGGCGCAGATCCTCTACCTGGCCCTGCATGGAGCCGAGGTCGCGCCGGGGAGATTCGGGATGGACGACCCGGAGACCCTCGCTCCCGGTGGCCTGACGATCGCGGGTGGAGTCCTCGACACGGACAACGCACTGTACTCGGTCAACATCCGGGCCTTTGCCGACGACGACGCGACCGGTTTCGTGTACTACCGTCTGAACGGGGTCGAGACCGGCGAGTACGAGTCGGTGCATGCCACAGTCCCGTGGTGGGCGCAAGTTGGAGCGCCGCGTCTCGGTGAGCTCGAGCGAGAGGGTGAGCTCGCGGTTGAGACCGCGACGGCCTTCGGGGCTCTCGGTCTCGCGACTGGGCTGCTCGCCGGCGAGGTGGGGGTGGAGGTCGGGGCCACGGCTTCCGGTGGCGCTGGCGGAGCTCTCTTGCTGTTCGTCCCGAGCTACATGCTCGACCCCGGTGCGCCGTATCGCGACGAAGGGGAGGTTCCGGGGGCATGAGCCGTCATCCCATGCGTCTCGCCCTGGCAAGGGTGTGCAAGCGGGCCTTCCTCAGAACGGGTGCGTTCCGACTCGCAGACGAGCTGGGAGTCACCCCGCTCCAGCTCGAAGACCGAACTGGCGCGGGGGAGGAGGCCGGACATCGCCTCTCGGTGCTGTCTCATGTCCTGACCCGGTCAATGCTCGTCGGTACCTTCAGGACGCCAACCCACAAGCGCTTCGAAGAGGAGCACTCACGCCTCGTCAGGGCGACCTGGAGTGCGTCCAGGTTCACCGGCGTGCTGGTTTACGCCTGGTCGAACAGCGCCGAAGCGCGCAGGATCTCGAGGAAGCTCGAAGGCGAGACCCTGCCGCCGCTCTGGCAGCGGCGCAAGGGCGGCGCCTGGGTGGCGGGCACGCCACTCGGCGAGGTCCGCTACGAGTGCCTGGTCGAGCGGCACAACCCCCACGCCCACGTCGTGCTCTTCGTCGAGAACGGCCCCACTGCTGCCATTGACCCTGGCCAGCTCCTCAGCATCTGGACGGTCGACTACCTGTGCTTCGAGGACGTGGCCGTCTTCACCGAGCACTACCGCTGCTTCCTGCTCGTCCTCAACGCCTTCATCACTGAGCTGCGCGAGGAGATCGCGGCCTCTTCGGAGCCGCCCGAGGAGGCGTGAGATGGGCGTCTTCTACACCTCGGTGGTCCTCAGGGGTGTCGGCCTCGACAGCGCCCTCGACCACCTCGAGCGCTCCGGCTCGGCGGCGGAGGCGCTGCGGCTGGCCAACGACCTGGTGCTGGTCTGCGACCCGGGTCTCGAGTGCCAGCACCCGGGCCTGCTGGCGACGACCGGCGCGGGGCTGTCGGCCGCCCTCGCCTGCGTGGCGCTGGTGGTCCTCAACCACGACGACGACGAGCTCGCCTACTGGCTGTACGAGCGGGGCG
>CAYTJW010001172.1:0-1953 GCA_964438135.1 uncultured Thermoanaerobaculia bacterium | reverse complement strand
GCGGTACCCCTTCCCGGTGCAGCTGCTGCGGACCGGGCGCCGCGGCCGGGGCTCGGTGGCGACCGTCACCGCCGGCCTGCTCGCGGCCGCCAGCCTGGTCCCGCTGGCCGTGGCCCTGGCGCGGCCGCAGGAGGTGCTGTCGCGGCGCCTGGAGCGGGCGCTGGGGGTCGACATCGCCGTCGCCCTCGACGTGTCCGGGTCGATGGCGGCGCTCGACTTCCGGCCCAGCGACCGGCTCGGCGTGGCCAAGGAGGTGATCGCCAGCTTCCTCGACCGGCGCGTCAACGACCGCTTCGCCCTGGTCGCCTTCGCCAGCGCCGCGGTCACCCTCTGCCCGCTCACCCTCGACCACGACGTGGCCAAGCAGCTGCTCGACCAGGCCGCGATCGGCGCCCTCCCCGACGGCACCGCGATCGGCCTCGGCCTCGGCACCGCGGTCAACCGGCTGCGCGGCTCGCAGGCCCCGTCGCGGGTCGTCGTCCTGGTCACCGACGGCGCCAACAACGCCGGCCAGCTCGACCCCTTGAGCGCCGCCGACCTGGCCGTGGCGGAGAAGATCACGGTGCACACGGTCCTGGTCGGCTCCGGCGGCGAGGTGCCGATCCCGGTCGTGCGCCGCGACCCGCGCACCGGCCGCGAGGTGAGGACGGTCGAGCTGCGGCAGGTCGAGGTCAACCCCGAGCTGCTGGCCGAGATCTCGCGCCGCACCGGTGGCACCTCGTTCCGGGCCCGCGACGCCAAGGCGCTCACCGACGTGTTCGCGAAGATCGACGCCCTGGAGAAGGTGGAGTTCACCTCGACCCGCCTGGTCCGCTACCGGGAGCGCTTCGAGCCGTGGGCGCTGGCCGCCCTGCTGCTGCTCGGCGCCGCCACCCTGGTCGAGGGCCTGCTCGGGAGGACGCCGTGGTGACGCTGGGCGCGCCCGCCGCCCTGTGGCTGCTGCTGCTGCCGGCCGTCGCCGCTCTGGCCGTGGTCCGCCGCCACCTCCGGCGGCGCGCCGCGCAGCGCGCCCTGGCCAGCCCGTCGGTGTGGGACCGGGTGCTGGGCGGGGTGCCGGCCACCGGCCTGGTCCGCCTGCTGCTGTGGTGTGCGGCGACCGCCCTGCTGGCGGTGGCCGCGGCCCGCCCGCAGTGGGGTGAGGTGGCGGGCGAGGAGTCGGTGCGGACCCGCGACCTGGTGGTGGCGCTGGACGTCTCCGACTCCATGCGCTGCCCCGACCTGCGGCCCTCCCGCCTCGGTCGCAGCCTCGACCTGACGCGGCGGCTGCTGCCCCGCCTCGAGGGCAACCGGGTGGGGGTGGTGGTCTTCGCCGGCGAGGCCTACCCGCTGGTGCCGCTCACCACCGACCTCAACGCGGTGGCGACCTTCCTCGAGGCGGTCGAGCCCGGCACCGTGTCGTCGCCGGGGTCGGACCTGGAGCGGGCGGTGGCGGCGGCGCTCGAGCTGCTGCCCGAGGAGGGCGAGGGGCGGGTGGTGATCCTCCTCAGCGACGGCGAGAACCTGCAGGGGGACATGGAGGAGGCGGCCGCGCGACTGTCCGAGGCCGGGGTCGGGGTGCTGGCGCTGGTGGTCGGGACTGCGGCCGGCGGTCCCATCCCGATGGTGGACGACAAGGGCGGGGTGCACTACAAGAAGGACCGCTCCGGGCAGCCGGTCGTCACCCACGCCCAGCGGGAGGTGATGGCGGCCCTCGCCCGGGCGGTCAACGGCGCGGTGCTCGACCTCGGCGCCCAGGACATCGTGAGTCAGGTCGCGACGGCGGTCGAGGGCCTGCGGACGCGGGAGGTGGAGATGACCCGCAAGGTGCAGCGCGTCGAACGCTTCCCGTGGTTCCTCGGCGGCGCGGCGGCGGCCCTGCTGGCGGGCTTCGCCGCCTCGCCGTGGCGACGGGTGGCGGCGACGGCGCTGCTGGCCATGCTGCTCGGCCCGGGCGCGGCCCTCGCCCAGCAGCCT
>CAYTJW010001171.1:0-1954 GCA_964438135.1 uncultured Thermoanaerobaculia bacterium | reverse complement strand
GTCCACGTTGGGACGCGAGCAACCGGTGCGATGCACGCCTCGACCGGCCGGGAGGATCCCGCTACACTGCCCGACCGGGAGGTGACGAGGTGTACGACCGGGAGCTCGAGATCGCCGTGTCCGCGGTGCGAGAGGCGGCCCGCCTGACCCGGGCGGTCCAGGACGAGATCGTCGCCGCCCGCGGCCAGGTCGCCAAGGACGACCGGTCGCCGGTGACCATCGCCGACCTGGCGGTGCAGATCCTGGTGTCGCACCGCCTCGCCACCGCCTTCCCGGACGACCCGCTGCTGGCCGAGGAGGACTCGCGACCGCTGCTCGGCAAGCCGGACCTGGCGGAGCAGGTGTTCGCCCTGGCCGGCCGCCAGCTGCCCGCGGTCGGGCGCAACGAGATGCTCTCGGCCCTCGACCGGGGCGGCCACCGCGGCGGCCGCCGCGGCCGCTTCTGGATCCTCGACCCGGTCGACGGCACCAAGGGCTTCCTGCGCCGCGAGCAGTACGCCATCGCCCTCGCCCTGGTCGAGGACGGGCGGGTCTCGGCCGCGGTCCTCGGCTGCCCCAACCTGCCCGACCGGCCGCAGCGCCCGGTCGGCTGCCTGTTCGCCGCGGTCCGCGGCGGCGGCACCCACCAGGTGGAGGTGGACGGCTCGGCCAGCCGCCAGGTGGGAGTCGACCGGGTCGACGACCCGTCCGCGGCGGTGCTGTGCGAGTCGGTGGAGAGCGGCCACTCGTCGCACGAGCGCACGACCGCGATCGCCGGCCGGCTCGGCATCGTCGCCCCGTCGGTGCGCATGGACTCGCAGTGCAAGTACGCCATCGTCGCCCGCGGCGAGGCGTCGGTCTACCTCCGCCTGCCGCGCGCCGCCGACTCCCGGGAGAAGAGCTGGGACCACGCCGCCGGCGCGCTGGTGATCGAGGAGGCCGGCGGCCGCGTCTCGGACCTCGACGGCCGGCCGCTCGACTTCTCCGGCGGCGCGCTGCTCGGCACCGCCAACGGCATCCTCGCCTCCAACGGCCGGCTCCACGACCGGGTCATGGCCGCGGCGCGCGAGGAGCTGGCGGCTGGCCGACCGTGAGCCGCGCCAGCGAACGGGTCACCATCCCCGGCAGCCTCGGCCACCCCCTGGCCGGAGACCTCGAGCTGCCGGCGACCGCGCCGACCGCCGCCGCCCTGCTCGCCCCCTGCTTCACCTGCAGCAAGGACGCGAAGGCCCTGGTCCGCGTCGCCCGGGCCCTGGCCGAGAGCGGCCTCGCCGCTCTCCGCTACGACGTCACCGGCGCCGGCGCGAGCGGCGGCGACTTCGCCGCCACGACCTTCGCGTCGCAGGTCGGAGACCTCCTCGCCGCGGCCGCCTTCCTCCGCGCCCGCGGCCTCCCGCCGCGGCTCGTCGCCGGCATCAGCCTGGGCGGCGCGGTCGCCCTGGAGGCCGCCTTGGGCATACCCGAGGCGGCCGCGGTGGCCACCGTCAACGCCCCGGCCGACACCGTCCACCTGCGCGACCTGCTGCTCGCGGCGGCGCCGGAGATCGCGAGCCGCGGCGCCGCCCCGGTCACCCTGCTCGGCCGCACCACCTCGATCGGCCACCCCCTGCTCGAGGACCTCCCGCGGCACGACCCGGAGCGGGCCGCAGCGACCCTCGGCCGGCCGCTGCTGATCGTCCACGCCCCGGCCGACGCGGTGGTGCCGGTCGACCACGCCCACCGCCTGCTCGCCGCCGCCCGCCACCCCAAGAGCCTGGTCGCGGTGGACGGCGCCGACCACCTGCTGCTCTCCCCCCCGCACGCGGCGGCGTGGGTCGGGCGGCTCATCGCCGCGTGGGCCGAGGCGGCGGTCTGACGGCTCCCTCCCGGTCAGCCGCCCCCCCACAGCCCCTCGCGCCCACCTGAACCTGGACCTGGACCTGGTCCTGGACCTGGTCCTGGACCTGGTCCTGGACCTGGACCTCGACCTGGACCT
>CAYTJW010001170.1:0-1954 GCA_964438135.1 uncultured Thermoanaerobaculia bacterium | reverse complement strand
CTCGCTCCGCTCCGGCTCCTCGCGCTCGACCTCCTCCCTGACCCAGGACAGGAAGTGGACCGGCGCCGAGCTCGACGGCGGCGACGGCCGCGCCACCACCGCCGACGCCCGCGCCCGCGCCACCTCCTCGGCCGACGCCCAGCCGAGCTCCTCCATCCGCCCCAGGACCCAGTCACGGCGCTGCCGCAGCGCCGCCGCGTCGTCGACCGGCGAGAGCCGGTTCGGGCCCTGGATCATGGCCGCCAGGGAGGCCGCCTCGGCCAGGGTCAGCTCGCCGACCGGGCGCGAGAAGTAGGCGCGGGCGGCGGTGCCGAGGCCGTGCACGGCGAGGGGGCCCACGTGCCCCAGGTAGACGGTGTTGAGGTAGGCCTGGAGGATCTCCTCCTTGCCGTAGGCGTCCTCCAGGGTCATCGCCCGCACCGCCTCCGACGCCTTGCGCCCCAGGGTCCGCCGCGGGTCGAGGTCGCGGTTCTTGACCAGCTGCTGGGTGATGGTGCTGCCGCCCTCGACCACCCGGCCGCTGGTCAGGTTGCGGACCGCGGCCCGGGCCAGGGCCCGCGCGTCGACCCCGCCGTGGTCGAAGAAGCGGGCGTCCTCGGCCGCCAGCACCGCCCGCCAGACCCGCTCCGGCACCGCCTCGAGGTCGAGCCGGACCCGGTCGGCCCGGTCCCCGGCCAGCGACTCCGCCAGCAGCCGCGGCTCGAGCCAGGCGTCGTCGTCGTCCTCGATCGGCGCCGGCCGGCGGCCCTCGCGCCACAGCCCCAGCACCCGGCCGCTCGACCGCTCGAGGGCCAGGCCGACCAGCTCCGCGCCGTGGTCGCGGCCGAAGGCGTGGCAGGGGCGGCGGTAGAACCAGTAGCTGTCGCGGCCGTGGAAGTACTCGCCCGGCCGCGTCGGCCGCTCGTGCACCCGCCGGTAGCCGAGCTGCTCGAGCCGCTCGTCCAGGGCCAGCTCCGCCACCGTCCGCCCGGCCGCCACCGGCGCCGGCGCCGACAGCACCCGGGTCTCGTTGCGGCCGAGGTCCTCCTCCAGCGACGCCGCGCCGAGCCCCGTCGCGCCGAGCGCCAGGCCGAACGCCAGCGACCGCAGCCAGGGGACCGCCCGCCTCATCCTGCACCTCCGCCCCCAGGGTAGCGCAGCCGCCCTCGGGGGCCGGCCGCGGCGCCGCCGGCGGGCCTGGAGGCCCGCGGTCCGTGGGGCGGGTGGTGCGCCCCGCCCGGCCGCCGTCGTAGGATGGGGCGGGAGGGACGGTGTTCGGCTGGTGGCGCAGGCGGCGGCGGGCGAAGGTGCTGGCTCAGGCCTTCCCGGACGAGTGGCGGCTCCGGCTCGAGCTCGACGTGGCACTGTGGCGGGCGGTGCCGGAGGGGCTGAAGGGGAAGCTCGAGGACGACCTGCGGCTGTTCGCGGCCGAGCGCTCGTGGGAACCGTGCGGCGGGCTCGAGCTGACCGGGCCGATGAAGGCGGTGATCGCCGCCCAGGCCTGCGTGCTGACCCTGGGCCGCTCGGTCGACGCCTTCTCCCACGTCGGCTCGATCATCGTCTACCCGGACCGCTTCTGGGTGCCCGACACCTACGAGGACGAGGCCGGGGTGGTGACCGAGGAGATGGACGAGCGCTCGGGCGAGGCCTGGCACTGGGGCACCGTCATCCTGTCCTGGCGCGAGCTCACCTCCGATGCCCGCACCCTCAACGGCCGCAACCTGGTGCTGCACGAGATGGCCCACCAGCTCGACCTGCTCGACGTGGTCGGCACGTTCTCGGCCGCGGACGAGCAGAGGCCGCACGGCCGCTGGCGGGAAACCTTCCTCGACGCCTACGAGGCGTTCTGCGTCGAGGTCGACGCCGGCCGGCGGGTCAAGGGCCTCGACTCCTACGGCGCCGAGGACGAGGCCGAGTTCTTCGCCGTCGCCACCGAGTCCTTCTTCGAGCGCGGCGCCTTCCTCAGGCAGCACCA
>CAYTJW010001169.1:0-1955 GCA_964438135.1 uncultured Thermoanaerobaculia bacterium | reverse complement strand
GGGCCGCAGGCCGAGGGCGACGCCGTAGTCGCGGATCGCGCCGCCCGGGTCGCCGGAGCGCAGGCGGGCGTTGCCGCGGTTGTACCAGGGGCCAGCCGCACGCGGCTCGAGCTCGACCGCCCGGCTGTGGTCGGCGATGGCGCCCTCGAGGTCGCCCCGCTCGGCCCGGGCGCTGCCGCGGTTGTCCCAGGCCAGCCACACCCCAGGACTGCGGGCGAGGACGTCGTCCCACAGGCTGACCGAGTCGTGCCACACCCGCGCCCGGTCGAAGGTGAGACCGGCCAGCAGGGCGAGGTAGAGCGCGAAGGCGGCGAGGAGCGCCGGCCCGAGCCGCGGCCTCGAGCGGGCGACCTCGGCGCCGACCAGGGCCACGGCCAGGAACACACCCAGCGACGGCACGTAGGCGTAGCGGTCGGCCATGAAGAAGTCCGCGTACGGGACCGCCTGCAGCACCGGCGCCAGGGTGACCGCGAAGAAGCCCAGTCCGAAGGCGACCAGCGGCCGGCGGCGGGCCGCGAGCAGCGCCGCGGCCGCCAACGCCAGCGGGCCGACGGGAGCGAGCCGCACGGCCAGGGGCAGGGCGCCGCCGACCCGCTCCGGGTACGGGTAGAAGGCCGACAGGTCGACCGGCAGGGCCAGCTTGGCCAGGTACAGGTTGCAGGCGTGGCAGGCGACCAGCAACCGCTCGCCGAGGGAGAACAGGCGCGCCCCGACGGACGCTCGGAGCGCGCCGGGGGCGTGCTCGGCAACGAGGGCGACGACGCCGACGACGAGCGCCAGGGCGAAGAACGGCGCCTTCTCGAGCAGCACCCGCCGATCGCGCAGGCTGCGCCCGGCCACCAGGTCGACGCCGAGCAGCACCGGCGCCAGCGTCAACGCCACCGCCTTGGCCAGGCAGGAGAGCAGGAACAGGCCCAGCGACGCGGCGTACAGCCGCCAGCGCCGGTCCCCGAGGTAGCGCTGGTAGGCCACCAGCGAGGCCACGAAGAGCAGGCCGTAGAGCACGTCGCGGCGCTCCGCCACCCAGGCCACGGACTCGACGTGCAGGGTGTGGAGGCCGAACAGCAGCGCCGTCGCCACCGCCGCCCCCCGCTCGCCGGTGAGGACCAGGACCCACCACAGCACCAGGGCGGTGGCGCCGAGGTGGAGGGCGAGGTTGGTGGCGTGGTAGAGCCAGGGCTCGGCGCCGACCAGGGCGTACTCGAGGCTGAAGCTGGCCAGGGTCAGCGGCGCGTACGCCGCCCAGTGGAAACCCGTGAAGAGCCGCCAGACCGAGGCCGGCGACAGCTCCTGCACGAGCGGGTTCGCGGTGACGAAGGCCGGGTCGTCCCAGTTGGTCAGCTCGGCGTCGAGGACCGGCAGGTAGGCCGCGGCGGTCGCGACCAGGGTCGCGAGCAGCCACCAGGCGGTGCGGCGCCGCCCGCTCACCTCGCCCGACCCATCACGCCGGTCGGGCGGCCCCTCGCCGCCCGGCCCGCTCTCCTCACCCCTTGACCACCACCGTCCCGGCGATCATGTCGTGCAGGCCCTGCCGACGCTCGGTGAAGAAGATCATGATGAAGCCGATCATGCAGATCATCATCCCGACCCCGCCACCGATGCCGCGCAGGATCGCCTTGCCCCAGCCGAGCGGCTCGACCCCGTCCACCCGCTCGATGCGCACGCCGAGGATCTTCTTGCCGATCGTGGCGCCGCGCGTGGCGGTGAGGTAGAGCTGGTACAGCGAGTAGCCCAGGCACAGCACCATCAGCACCGCCGACAGCGCGCAGCTGAGGGCCTGGGACCCCGACCCCCGGACCAGGAACATCGACGCGACGTTCAGGATCCCCACCGGCACGCCGATGATGAGGCCGTCGACCACGGCGGCCAGGAAGCGCGGCAGGAAGCCGGCCAGCTCGCCGCTGCCGCCGCCACCCGCGGGGCGGCGGGCTGCCGAGGCGGCCGCCACGGGCGGT
>CAYTJW010001168.1:0-1957 GCA_964438135.1 uncultured Thermoanaerobaculia bacterium | reverse complement strand
GCCATCCGGCCACGGCCGCTGCCGCCGTGCCGAGGGCGAGGAAGGTCGGGAACGACCAGGTGTTGACGGCTCGCAGGCTGCCGATCGCCAGGCCGCCGAGGGCCGCGGCGGCGGCCAGCTCGGGCCAGGTCGGGGAGGGCGCGCGGCGGCGGGCGACGGCCAGCGCCCACGCCACCACGAGCAGGGTCAGGGGCAGGTCGACGAGGTGGGCGTGGAGGTCGCCGTAGAGGACGGTGAAGGCCGGGAACTCGGTGATCGGCACGACCTGCGGGTCGGGGTAGAGTCGGGTCGGGTTCCAGTACCAGTCGCCGAGGTGGTAGGGCAGCGGCTCGCCGCCGAGCAGGCGGCCGCAGCCCACGGCCATGGCTTGGGCCCGGGCGAGGGGCCCGGCGCCGGGGGCGGCGCCGCCGAGGCGGGCGAGGCCGTTGCCGACCATGCCGGCGGTGGCCAGGTTGCCGAGCACGGCCACCAGGGCGGCGGCGGCGAGCCCGGCCCGCCCGGGGGAGGAGCGCTCGCCGGGGTGGGCTTCGCGGCTGGCCGCGACCAGGTTCCAGGCGACCGTGTAGGCGCCGCAGCCGATGAGGGCGAGGAGGGTGGCCAGGATCAGGTTGTAGGCGACCGCCGGGACCAGGCCGAGGCCCTTGACCGGCAGCCCGACCAGGAGCAGTCCCCAGTAGTAGTAGTTGACGTAGCCGCCGGCGAACCAGGGGTCGTAGGGGGGATAGGTGTCGCTCCTGAGGACGGCGTTGAGGTAGGCGAAGTCCATCGGCTTCTCGCCGCCCTTGTAGGGGTGCCAGAGGTCGGGGTTGCCGGCGCGGACGGCCAGGCCGACCAGCAGCAGGCCCAGGAAGAGAGCCTCGAGCGCCAGCCGGTGGCGCCACTGGGTGCGCCACTCCCCGACCAGCTGGCCCCGGCTGCGGGCGGCCACCACCGCCCCGGCCGCGGCCAGGGTGGCGGCGACCGCGGCGATGGTCAGGCGCGAGGCCGGCACCCCGGCCGAGCCCAGCAGCCACACCGGGTAGGCGAGCAGCAGCAGGCCGCCGGTGCGGGCCAGCCCCCAGCCGCGGTCGGGCAGGCCGGCCAGGGCGGGCCGCAGCAGCGGGTGGCAGGCCAGCGCCAGCAGCGACAGCGTCAGGTACCAGGCCAGGACGCCGACGGCCGGCCAGCGGTTGAAGGGCGACCAGCGGTCGAAGAGATCGCTCCAGGTGCCGCCGGCGCGCTGGCGCTCGAGGCGGTCGGCAGGCAGCATCAGGTCGGCCGGGTGGCGGCCGGCGCGGCCCGGCGCCACCGCCACGACCCGCGTCAGGTCGACCGCGCCGAGCTCCGCCCGGGCTCGCTCCCGGGAGTACTGGGGGGTGCGGGCGAACAGCAGCACCCTGGGGTGGTCGTAGACGGTGAAGGCCTCCTCGGCCGCCTGGTCGGGGATGGCGAGCGGCCCGAGGGAGGGGCGGGACTCGAACACCTCCACCAGCTCGAAGCCGAGCCGGCCCCGGTACAGCCCGGGGCGGGCGCGGCGGTAACAGACCTCGACCGGGCTCCCCGGCGGGCAGCCGAGGAGGGCGCGGTAGTAGGCGGTGACGAGGGGGAAGCGCTCGGGTAGCCGCGGCAGGCTGGCCCACTGCCGGTTGGAGGAGACCACCACCAGGTCGGCGCTGTCGAGGACCGCCAGCAGGCGCTCGCGCTTGCCCTCGTCCTCGCCGTCGTACAGCTCGAGGCTGAGGCCGGCGGGGTAGATGCCGCCGAAGGGCTGGTAGCCCAGCACCGGCAGCGGCAGGCCGTCGTCCCAGGCCGACTCGTTGGCGATGGCCGCCCCTTCCAGGCGGGCCGCGCCGGACGAGACCGCCAGAGTGAGCCGGTAGAGGCCGCCCGGCCGGAGCTCGGCCGGGGGCGCGAGGGGCAGGGTCAGGGGCTGGCCGACGCCGGTCGCCCCGCCGCCGGTCGCCGCCGCCCGCGCCAG
>CAYTJW010001167.1:0-1958 GCA_964438135.1 uncultured Thermoanaerobaculia bacterium | reverse complement strand
GTCCCCGCCTCGGCACCCAGCCGCCGCGAAAAGCTCATTGTTTTGCAAGAGGCTCCGCTGACAGCCGACGGCTGCCTCAGCTCCGCGGCGCCGTCTCCTCGCGCAGCTCGGCCAGGGTCCTGCCGACCTCGGCCACGGCCTCGGCCAGGGGCACCAGGCGCTTCTCCCCGCCCCGCCGCAGCGACAGCTCGGCCCCGCCGGCGCCGAGGCTCTTCTGGCCCACCACCAGGCGGACCGGGAAGCCGATCAGGTCCATGTCGTTGAACTTCACCCCGGGGCGGTCGGGCCGGTCGTCGAGCAGCACGTCGACGCCCGCGGCCTGGAGGTCGCGGTAGAGGCCCTCGGCGGCGGCGACCACCTCGGGGCGGTCGGCGTTGAGCAGCACCAGCACCACCTCGTACGGCGCCAGCGGCAGCGGCCAGACGATGCCGCGCTCGTCGTGGCTCTGCTCGACCGCGGCGGCCAGGGTGCGGCCGACGCCGAGGCCATAGCAGCCCATGGTCATCGGCTTCTCGACCCCGTCCGCGTCGAGGAAGCAGCAGCCCATCGGCTGGGAGTACTTGGTGCCGAGCTTGAAGATGTGGCCGACCTCGATGCCGCGCTTCTCCTCCAGGGTGCCGGCGCAGCGCGGGCAGGGGTCGCCGGAGCGGGCGAGGGTCAGGTCGACCACGTCCGCGGGGGCGAAGTCGCGGCCGGGGACCACCCCGACGAGGTGGGTGTCGGCGCGGTTGGCGCCGGTGGCGGCCACCTCGAGCGCCATCACGGTGGGGTCGGCGAGGACCCTCACGCCGGAGAGACCGACCGGCCCCGAGAAGCCCATCGGCCCGCCGGTGACCTGCTCGATCTTCTCGGCCGAGGCGAGCTGCAGGTGGGCGCAGCCGAGGGCGTTCTTGAGCTTGACCTCGTTGACCTCGCGGTCGCCGCGCACGAGGGCGACGACGAACTCCTGGTCGGTCTCGAAGACCATGGTCTTGACGAGGTGGGCCGGGTCGACGCCGAGGAAGCGCGCCACCTCCTCCACGCTCTTCATCTCGGGCGTGGCCACCGGCTGCGGCGCGTCCGGCCGGGGGCGACCCCACGGCGGCGCGGCGCCGATCGCGCCGGTGGTCGCCTTCTCGACGTTGGCGCCGTAGCCGCACGCCGGGCAGGCGATGACCGCGTCCTCGCCGGTCGAAGCCAGGACCATGAACTCGTGCGACTCGGAGCCGCCGATGTTGCCGGTGTCGGCCTCGACCCTGGTGTAGCGCAGGCCGCAGCGCTCGAAGACCCGGCAGTAGGCGGACTCGAAGGCGCGGTAGGCCTCCTCCAGGCTGTCGGGCCCGGCGTGGAAGGAGTAGGCGTCCTTCATCAGGAACTCGCGCCCGCGCATGAGGCCGAAGCGGGGCCGGATCTCGTCGCGGAACTTGGTCTGGATCTGGTACAGGCTGACCGGCAGCTGGCGGTAGGAGCTGATGGCGTGGCGGACGATGTCGGTGATCACCTCCTCGTGGGTGGGCCCGATGCAGAACTCGCGGTCGTGCCGGTCCTTGAGCCGCAGCAGCTCGGGGCCGTACTTCGACCACCGGCCCGACTCCTGCCACAGCTCGGCGGGGACCACGGCCGGCATCTGCAGCTCGGTGGAGCCGGCCCGCCCCATCTCCTCGCGGACGATCGCCGCCAGCTTGCCGAGCGAGCGCCAGCCGAGCGGCAGGTAGTTGTAGATGCCGGCCGCGACCTTGGAGATGAAGGCGGCGCGAGCCATCAGGCGGTGCGACACCACCTCGGCGTCGCCGGGGTCCTGGCGCAGGGTGCAGATGAAGGTCCGGGTCCAGCGCATCTCGTCCTCCGTGCTCCTCGTCTCGTGCGTCCTCGACCGACCGGGCCGCGGTCAGCGCCGCGGGTCCGGCCCGAGCCGACCCCGCCCGCTCGGGCGGGCGGCGCGGTCGAGCCCCTCGACCAGTGTGCCGAGCCGCCGGACG
>CAYTJW010001166.1:0-1958 GCA_964438135.1 uncultured Thermoanaerobaculia bacterium | reverse complement strand
TGGACCTTCTCGTACGACTCCTCGTTTCCCGAGCGGCTCTGGGAAGTGCGGGTCGACGGCGCGCTATGGCGAACCTACGCCTACGATGACGCCGGCCGCCTGACCGAGGTGCTGGACGGAACCGGGCGTTGGATCGAGACCCACACCTACCAGGAGACCGGTGGCCACGTCGGATGGGGAGCGACATCGACCACCCCTGACGAGAGCATCACGAGCATCCAGTACGACGTCGACCCGCAGGAGTACGGACACCGCCCTGTCGAGGGCGGCGAAGGCGAGTATGCCGCCCGCGTGACGTGGGCCTCTGGCCTTCTGGCGCACTACTACATCCGGCCCGTTGCCAACGGCCCCCACCAGGTGGTCGACATCCGCGGCTACTGCAGCTGCGGCGGCGGTGATTTCGCCTCCCTCGCCTACGACGCCAGCGGACGCCTGTGGCGCAAGCAGGACGCCCGCGGCTACGTCACCGAGTGGAGCTACGACACGGAGGGCCGGGAGGTGCGCGTGGCGCGCGGCATGGCGCCCAACGGCTGCGACCCGGCCACCGACGGGGAGTACTGCCGCGTCGACTCGACTGACGACCTTGCGGCTCTTGAACTCTCGGAGCCGCTGTCCGAGACGACCACCACGTACGGGGACCCGCAGTGGCCCAACCGCCCAACGAGCGTGTGCACCGCGAGTGTCCTCGAAGAGGAGGAGAACACCTGCCAGACGTTCACCTACGACCCGACCACGGGCGCCACGGTGGGGACGACAACAGACGGTTGGGCCTGGGATCACGCCACGAGCGAAACGGAGGAGCAGACCCGGGCCACTACCCAGTCCCTCTATGACGGCGTCGAAGCAGCCGCCTTCGATCCCGCCGCAGAAGCGGCGACCCTCGGGGTCTCGATCACGTTCACGTCCGCGTGGGCGGCGCTCCCTCAGCCCGCCGGCCTGGTCAAGGAGGTCGACGGGCCGCTCCCGCCGGAGGAAGCTGACGACCGCACCCTGCTGGTCTACTACCCGGCCGACCCGGCCGTGCTGCCGGCGACCCTGCGGGGTCGTCTCGCGGCGCGCAAGAGCCCGGTCGGCGACGTCACCTTCTTCGACGGCTACGACGCACTCGGCGTGGCCACCCGCCTCGTGCAGCCCACCGGCGTCGCGACGTCGTACGAGCTCGACGGCCTGGGTCGGGTGCTCGCCTCGACCCTCGAGCCCGTGGCCAACTGCGACGAGGACCTCGATCCTCTGTGCGACGACCCTCTGGTCACGACCTCGGTCTACGACGGAGTCGGGCCGCTGGCCTCCGTCGAGAGCCCGGGGGGCGCGGTGACGACCTACGCCTACGACGACTGGGGGCGGCTGGAGACCCTCTCCCGGGGGCCGTCAGACACGGACCTCAAAGAGCGCATCGTTTACGCCTACGCCGACACCTCGAACTGGGGCCGCCGGACCTCCGAGGCGACCGAGGCGGAGGACGAAGGGACCTGGGAGGAGAAGCGGCGCGTCGACCACGCGTACGCCGACACCGGGCGACTGTACACGACCTCCTACCCGCGAACGCCCGCCGACCCCGACCCGCCCTTCGAGCAGTACGCCTATGACCCGGCCGGCAACCTCCTCGGCGTCTGGGACCCGAACCACCCGATGGGCGATCCGCCGGCCGAACCCAATCTCCAGTACGCCTACGACGGCCTCGGGCGGCTCGTCGAGGTCAGCCAGCTGGAGGCGACGTCGCCCGAGGAGCGCGCCGTCACCTCCTACGCCTACGACCACCGCGGCAACCTGCGCAGCGTCACCGATCCCAACGGCGCCACCACCACCTACGACGTCGACGACTTCGGCCAGACCTACCGCGTCACCTCCCCCGTCACCGGCGAGACGAAGCTGACCTACGACGCCGCCGGGCGGCTGGCGTGGCGCCAGGACGCGAGGGGCGCCGAGGAGGAGCGGACCTACGACGCAGCGGGCCAGCT
>CAYTJW010001165.1:0-1962 GCA_964438135.1 uncultured Thermoanaerobaculia bacterium | reverse complement strand
CCTGGGGAGGGTCACCGGCCGCCTCGAGCGGCGGCCGGCCGCGCTGCTCGGCCTGATCCCGGCCCGCGTCCTGCCTCTCGGCCGCGGCGCCTGGTTGGCCGCCTGCGGCGTGGTCGGCGTGCCGTGGTCGCGCTTCGTGGCCGTCGACCTCGCCGCCCTGCTCTGCCACGTGGCGCTGTGGTCGGGCCTGGGCTGGTGGGTGGCGGGCGACCTGCGCCGGGTCGAGGTCTCGGCCGCGGTCAGCCGTGCGGCCGGCCTGTGGCTGGTGCTGGCCGCGCTCCTGGCGGTGGCGGCGGTGGCGGCCTCGCGCCGTTGCAGGTGCCACTCATCACAACCGTGCCACGATCGTACCGGCGACCCCACGCCGTGCGGGCGGTTGTGATGGGTGGCACCTGGCAGCCGGCGACCGGCCGGGTGGTGCGCCGGGCCGGCGACGCCCTGCGCTCCCTGCGGCGGTAGATGGCGCGGCAGCGCTCGGGCGACGCGGCGGGAGGCCAGGCCGAGGGGGTGACCGCAGGAGCTCCGCCCGGCCGCCCGGAGCTGGCGCTGCTGGTCGCGGTTCTGCTGCTCGGCGCCCTCCTGCGCCTGGCGTACCTGGCCGAGCTCCGCCGCGCGCCCGACCTCGAGCACCCGCCGGTCGACGCCGGCTTCACCCTCTACTGGGCGCGGGCGCTCGCGACCGGCGACTGGACCCTGCCGCCGGACGCGCGCGGCCGCGACCCCCGCATCCGCTCCACCGCCTACCTGCGGCCGCCGGGTCACCCCTACGCGGTCGCCCTGCTCCACCGCCTGACCGGCGGCCGGCATCTCGCCCTGCGCGCCCTGCAGATGCTGGTCGGCCTGCTCAGCGCGGCGCTCGCCTGGTGGTTGGGCCGGTCGCTGCTCGGGCCGGCCGTCGGCCTGACCTGGGCGGCGCTGCTGGCGAGCCACTGGTCGCTGCTCTTCTACGAGGGCTCGCTCCACGACCCCTGGCTGCTGACCTTCGCCTGCCTGCTGATGACGCTGCTGCTGAGGCGTTTCGCCGCCGCCCCGTCCGCCGGCCGGGCGGCGGCGGCCGCGGCCGCGGTCGGCCTCGTCGCCCTGGTGCGGCAGAACGCCCTGGTCGCCGCCCCGGCCCTGGCCCTGTGGGGATGGTGGGTGCTCCGCCGGCGCGGCTTCCAGCGGCGAGGCCTGCGGCTGGCGGCGGCCGCCGCCGGGGCCGGGGCGCTGGTGCTGGCGCCGAGCGCTTTGCGCAACCTGGCGGTGGAGGGGCGGCTGGTGCCGGTGTCGACCGGCGCCGGCATCACCCTCTTCGCCGGCAACAACGACCTCGCCAGCGGGTTCTCGACCAGCCGCGTGGCGGGCCTCGGGGTGTTCTCGTCGCCCTGGGAGTACCAGGACGTCGCCGCCCGGGTGGGGCGGGAGCTGGGTCGCGAGCTGCGCTTCACCGCGGCCTCCGACGAGCTGGGTCGCCGCGCCCTGCGCTGGGTCGCCGACCACCCGGGGCGGGCCGCCCGCCTGGTCGCGACCCGCGCGGCCCTGTTCTGGGGGCCGCAGGAGATCGCCCACAGCGAGGCGGTGGCCTCGGACCGGGCCCACTCCGCCCTGCTGCGGCGGCTGCCGGCTTCCTTCCCGCCGACCCTGACCGGCGGCCTCCTCGGCCTGGCGGTGCTCGCTCTCCGGCGGCACCGGGGCGAGGGGCCGCTGCCGTTCGCGACCACCGCCACCCTGGTCGCCGTCCTCCTCTTCGTGCTGTCCTGGTTCCTGTCCTTCCTGCCGTTCCTGGTCACCACCCTCTACCGGATGGCGGTGGTGCCGTTCCTGCTCCTCGGCGGGGCCGTCTTCCTGGTCCACCTGGCGCGCCTGGTGCGGGCCCGGCGGCCGGCGGCCCTGGCCTGGCTGGGTGCTGCAGTCGTCGTGTGGCTGGTGGTGCGGACGCCGCTGGTCGCGGTCGGCGACGACCGGGCCAAGTGGCACCACCAG
>CAYTJW010001164.1:0-1967 GCA_964438135.1 uncultured Thermoanaerobaculia bacterium | reverse complement strand
CCACCACGACGACCTCGCCATCCCCTACGACTCCCGCACCGCCGCCTCCGACCTCTCCGGCCGCTTCCCCGGGGGCCAGAACCTCCTCTTCCAGGGCCTCTGGACGGATCCGGTCACAGGATTGGCGTATGCGAGGGCTCGGTGGTACGACGCCAGGAACGCGAGCTGGCTGAGCGAGGACCCGCTCCTCGACGTCGACAGCCCCAACCTGTATTCCGGATTCGGCCTGAACCCGGCGATGTACACCGACCCTCTTGGCCTTCAGAAGACCTGGGCCCGGCGCCTTTCGGACAGAATCGACCGAGCACTTGACGCGGCGTTCGAGGGCCTGGTGGGTGACCTCGGCGTCGACCCAGATGACCCCAACCTCGAGTTTCACGCCAAGACGCGTGCCGAGCACAAGATGGTCTTCGACGCTGCTAAGGCATTCGTCCACGGGATCCTCCGCCGGGGCGAGAGCGTCGAGGCGGTAGCAGCGCTGCGCGAGGATGCTCACTGGCAAGACAAGGCAATTGCGTGGTCGGGAGTCGCTGGTGACGCTGGCGAGACCGTCCTCCTCGCCACGGCAGGTGCGCAGCTCGGCCGCAAGGCCGCTGGCGCGCTGGAGCGGTCTCTCGCGGCGAAGGCTGCGCAGGCCGAGGCTGCGACTGCTGGCACTGCATCGCGGGCCAAGCCTATGAGTGGCGAAGTCATGGGCACCGAGACGCCGGACGATGCCCTCCGCCTGGCAGCAGATCAACCCGTTCCGGCTCAGACCTCTGCAGCAGACGGCGACCCAGTCAGGTTGCTGTCTACCACGCGGGGCAACCTGCTGGAGCAGGCGCAGGACCCCAGGCTCCGCGACGCCGTGAACCAGCTCTATCGCGCGAACGCCAGAGTTGGTTCAGGGAGTTCGATGGACGCATTCCGCGCCGAGCAGTCAACAGGCCAACTGCTCTCTCCGGCTGGCCACGCGCAGAAGCTGCTTGACCGGCGAGCACAGCTGCAGTCCCTCTTGTGGGACCCCGCGCTATCGGCCTCAGACCGGGAGATTGTGAGGCAGCTGTTGATCGACATTCAGAAGGCGCTGTCCGGGAGTTCGTGACCATGGTCAACTTCGTTGTCAAGCCAGGCTTGTACGATTCGTTGCCCCAGTTCCTCCTTGCCCGGGTGAGAGGCCTGAGAGACTCGCCGGAGTTCGCACTTGTCTCGCAATACGGCCACTTGCCCAGCGTGGTTTGCGGCGTTCTCGGCCAGTTGCTCGCGCGTCTCCAGGCGCAGGAAGTGGCTGGAACGCTCGACGCAGAGGGGCAGCAGCAACTCGCCAGTGCCTATTCCATGGTCGAGGAGATGGCAAGGAGCACGGATCCCGAAGTCCAGAACGCGGTGTATGTCGAGGTCCTCGAGGTGCTCGCCGACGCTTCTCCGCTTTGGCGCTTCATCAAGGCGAATCTCGGGCCCAGCACGGTAGGTCTTCTGGAGCGCTGGCCCATTGATGGGTCCTAGGCTGTTCCCGTCTAGGATCCCCCCGGTTTCCGGGTTGGAATGGTGCCAGTCACGCCATTTCGCAATTACGGGGGTGTGCTCCGCAATAACTCCGCCGACGCCGGAGAAGGGTGCTGGAGGGGTGGGGTGGGGGCGGATCGCGACCAGGGGGAGGGCTCCGAGAGCGCAGATTGGGATGGCGAGGGTGGGCGGCGAGGGTGACGGAGGGCCGCGGAGGGAGGGTTCGGGCGCTTCGCGGGCGACTCGAGCGTGGCGTGGCCGGCCGGCGTCGGCAGCGAGGCAGCGACCGAGAGACGCTGCGGCGACGTCAGGCAGCGCGGGTGAGGCGGTACTCGTGGTGCAGCCCGCCGAGCACCGGCCTGGCGACCACGCGGCAGCCTGGCGGCAGGCGGTGGGGGTGAGGCTGGGGCTCGACCGGCAGGCCTGCGGGCTGTGCTCCGCAATAACTCCGCCGACGCCGGAGAAGGGTGCTGGAGGGGTGG
>CAYTJW010001163.1:0-1968 GCA_964438135.1 uncultured Thermoanaerobaculia bacterium | reverse complement strand
CCGGACCTCGTGCACCCGCACCTCCAGCAACAGGCTGGGGTCGGAGTCGAAGCTCACCAGCAGCGCCCGCCCGCCGCGGCGCAGACGCCGCACCACCCCGCCGCCGAGATCGGGGTGGAACACCCGGCCGCCGACCGCAACCGCCCCCTCCTCGGCGTCGGCCATCACTGCACCAGGTCGTCGTCCGGGTCGTCGTCGAGGTCCTCGCCCTCGCCCTCGACGACCTCGCGCTCCCCCGCCCCGCCCCGGTGCGACGCGCCGAGCTCCTCGAGGGCGTGCACCACCAGGTCCTCCTCGGTCCCCGCCGCCAGCTCGTGCTCGCCGTCGGCGAGCTGCCGGAACAGGGCGTCGGTGAAGACCTTGACGAACAGCCGGCGGTGGTTGAGCTCGAACTCCCCCTCGACGCACCGCCGCGCCAGGAAGGCGACGTTGCGCCGCTGCAGCTCGGGGTCGAAGCGCACCCCGCGCGCGACCTCGAACACCGCCAGGATGCGCGCGCCGAGCGCCTCCAGCAGCGGCTGGGGCTCGAGGTCGAGCACGCCGAGGTCGATGATCGGCGCCTGCGGCGAGCGGACCGAGAACGGGATCGGGCTCTGCAGCCGCTGGTACAGGGCCGGGTAGTCGGGGGCGACGTTGCGCATGAACTCCGGCGGCACCGCGTACAGGAAGAGGGTGTTGGGCAGCTGGGAGCGGCCGCACAGGTCGATCACCTGGCGCAGGTTGTCGCCGATCGACCGGGTGCGGCGGGCGCCCACCGACAGGGTGCGGTCGACCTCGTCGAACAGCAGCACGACCCCGGCCAGGCCGAGGCCGGCCACCACCTGGCACAGCGAGCGCAGCATGGTGAAGGCGGTGTTGCGGGTCATGGCCTCGAAGATGCCGTGGTCGCGGACCAGGGCGCTCGCGACCGGCTCGCCGCTCAGCCAGGCGCCGACGGTGGTGGCGGCGCGGTCGTCGCCGGCGATCTCCGCGCCGAGGAACGCCACCACCGCCTGGCGGAACGAGTGGCTCTCGCACGGCAGGCGGCGGACCGTCCGGCGCAGGTACTCGAGCGCCTTTTCCGGCCCGCTCGAGGTCACCAGGTCGTCGGCCACGCTGCTGAGCAGCTCGGTCAGGCCCGGCGTCGGGCTCAGCTCGCCGCCGCGGGGGGCAGCGGCGAGGCCCCTGGCGACCGCCTGGTAGACCCGCAGGGCGTCGTCGTACGGGCACTCCTGGGGGGACAGCTCGACCAGCGAGGTGACGAAGCCGTGCGCCCAGGCGAGCTCGCGCACGCAGTACAGGAAGTGGGTCTTGCCGCCGCCGAAGTAGCCCTCGACCAGCTTGAAGCTGGAGCCGCCGCGGAGGACGCGGCCCAGGTACTCGGTGGCGAGGATGCCGAGGTAGGTCTCGTTGCCGACGTTGATGTGGCGGAGGCCGACCTCGGGCGGCTGGCCGCCCTCGGCCAGACGCTGGATGATGTGGTTGGCGAGCTCCGGGCCGAGGGCGGCGGCGGCGACGGGGAGGTGGGTCACGGCAGCACCCCGCCGCTCGCGGTCGCGCGCACGAAGCGCAGCGACAGGAAGTACTGCCCCTGCCCCTCGCCGTCGGGGACGAAGAACACCCGCGCCCGGTTGCGGACCGAGTCGCCGGTGGCCGTGCCGAGGTCGAGGCGGAGCCCGTCGCGCTCCAGCGTCCGGGACGAGCGCAGCCGCGCCAGGTCGTGGAGGAAGCGGGGCCGCGGGTAGGAGGCGAAGCGCTCCCGCACCGGCTCGGCCAGGAAGCGCGGCGACTGCTGGAGGAGGGCGAGCTCGGGCAGCACCTCGGCCAGGTCGACGCGCGCCCCGAGCGCCTCGCCGCGACGGCCGAGCACCGCGCGGTAGGCGGCGAGCAGCTGGGCCAGCAGCTCGTCCGGCGACGCCCCGCGGCCGGCCAGCAGCCGGTCCGCCCGCTCCGCGGCGTCGAGGATGGCGGTGGCGGTGGCCGCGACCC
>CAYTJW010001162.1:0-1968 GCA_964438135.1 uncultured Thermoanaerobaculia bacterium | reverse complement strand
TTCGGCCGCGCGGCGGGCGCGCTCCGCCGCGATATCCTCCCCGCGGCGCACGAGCGCCTTCGCTCCTTCGTCCCACGCTCGAGCCCCCGCCAGCAACGGCAAGCGACCCGCGAACTTGATCGCGTCGGTCTCCTCGAGCCAGGCCGCAAGCTGCTGCTGCTCAGCGACGGTGAGCTCGGTCGCCGGCAGCCAGCGGAGGATCTCGGGCCGGGTGGCCTCGAGAGCGGGCTGCTCCCATCGGCGGCCCAAGTAGCGCCGCAGAATCCAGGACAGCTCCTGGGCGAACTCGCGCATCTGGCCCCGCTCGGCCAGGTCCTGGCCGAGCAGCGCCTCCAGCGCCGCGCGGAACTCCTCGCCGGGCGGCGGCGGGGGCGGCTCGATCGCGGCAGCCACCGCCACAGTGCGCCGGCGACGCAGCCACCAGGCGACGAAGGCTGCCGCGAGCAGCAGACCCACCGGCCCGACCAGCCACCACGGAAAACCGTGCAGGCGCACGAGCGGTGCGAGTGGCCGCAGCGTGGCCTGGGCCTGCCGGTCGACGCGCCCGCCCACCGCCAGCCTGCCCGGCTCGGTGAGCGCGAGGGTCTCCCCGTCGGCCGCGACCAGGGCCGCTGGCGGGACCACGACGCGACCCGCGCGCGGGGCGATGAGAGCGACGTCGTAGCGGCGGCCGGACCATCCCTCGCTCGCCTTGACCTCGAGCGAGTCCAGACGTCCCACCAGCAGGGTGTCCGCGGGCAGGCCCCAGCGCAGATGCACCTTCTGCCGCGCGGCGGGCCAGCGGCCGTCCAATCGCACGCGCACGGGGTCCCCGACCTGGACGCTGTCGACCTCCCAGGTGGCGCGCCACTGCAAGCCCGTCCCCGAGGATTGCCGGCACGCGCCCCCGAGCCCGCCGGCGAGGAGGGCGGCGCCCCCGAGCGCGATCGCCGCCCACCGGCGGCCAGGGTGTGCGCCGTGTGTCCTCATCCGCGTGCCTTGCGCCGCTCCCGCAGCCGGAAGAAGGCCATCAGGGGCTCGACCGGGTCACTCCCCACCGCCAAGGGAATCTGGTCCACCTTGTGGCGGCGCAAGAGCTTCCCGAACTCCTCCTGCCGGTGCTGGTACTGGTAGGCGAGCCCGCGCCGGATCCGCTCATCGCTCGTGTCGATCAGCAGCGGCCGGCCTGTTTCCAGGTCCTCGCCCTCGAGCAGGCCCACGTCGGGCCAGTTCTGTTCGAGCGGGTCGCGCAGCGGCACGGCGATGAGGTCGTGCTTGCGCGCCAGCGCGCCCAGCGGTCGCTCCACGGCCGCGGGGTCGAGCAGGAAATCGCTCAGCAGGAACACGGTGCTGCGCCGGCGCAGGGCGTGGATCGCGGTCTCGCAGGCCGCGCCGAGGTCGGTCCCCCGCCCCTGGGGGCGAAAGTAGAGGATGTCGCGGATGAGGCGCAGGCCGTGGGCCCGCCCCTTGCGCGGCGGGATCAGCAGCTCGTCGCGATCGGTGAAGATGAGCAGGCCGACCTTGTCGTTGTTGCGAATCGCCGAGAAGGCCAGCACCGCACAGGTCTCGGCCGCCAGTTCCATCTTGCTCCGCCCGGCCGACCCGAACTGCTGCGAGCCGCTGGCATCGACCAGGAAGAAGACCGTCAGCTCGCGTTCTTCGCTGTACTTCTTGATGAACGGCTGGCCGAAGCGGGCCGTGACGTTCCAGTCGATCGTGCGGATGTCGTCGCCGGGCACGTACTCGCGCACCTCGGCGAACTCCATGCCCTGGCCCTTGAAGACCGATTGGTACTCGCCGCCGAACTGCTCGGTGACCAGGGCCTTGGTGCGGATCTCGATGCGACGGACGCGCTCGAGCATCTCGGCCGGCAGCAGCTCGCCCTGCCGGAGGCGCTCGCGCGCGTGCCGGGCCCGCGGCGGGCGGGGCCGCGCGGGGCGGCCGGCCGGGGGGGCGCCGCGCAGCCACCGGGGGGGCTGCGGGGAGGGG
>CAYTJW010001161.1:0-1971 GCA_964438135.1 uncultured Thermoanaerobaculia bacterium | reverse complement strand
CCCTGGCCAGCGCGGGCGGCGCGACGGCGGTGCGGGCGTGGGTCCACGAGCGCCACGGCGCGGCGCTGCGCGCTGCCAACCGCCTCGAGGACGCCGCGGCCGCCTTCTCGCTCGCCCTCCAGAACCGGACCGCGGACAGCCTCGCGGCCGCCGTCAGCCTGACCGACCGCGGCGTCGTGGCCGACCTGCGGGGGGACCTGGACGCGGCGGAGCGCGACCACCGGATGGCGCTGGCGATTCGGGAGCGACTCGCCCCCGGCAGTCTCGACCTGGCCGCGAGCATGAGCAACCTGGGCCGGGTGGCCTGGAAGCGCGGCGACCTGGAGCGGGCGGAGGCGAGCTTCCGCCAGGCGCTCGCCATCCAGGAACGGCGCGCCCCGGCCAGCCTCGAGGTCGCGACCAGCCTCAAGAACGTCGGCGTGGTGGCCTGGAATCGCGGCGACCTCGACGGGGCCGAGGGCTTCTTCCGCGACGCGCTCGCGATCGAGGAGCGGCTGGCGCCGGGCAGCCTCGACGAGGCCACGACGCTGAACAACCTCGGGCTCGTCGCCTGGGACCGGGGCGACCTGGAGGCGGCCGAGAATCACCAGCGCAGCGCCCTGGCCATCCGCGAGCGCCTCGCGCCGGACAGCCTCGACGTGGCGGCCAGCCTCACCAACCTCGGCCTCGTGGCCTGGGACCGCGGCGACCTGGACCGGGCCGAGGCCTGCCACCGCCGGGCGCTCGCCATCCGCGAGCGCCTCGCGCCGGACAGCCTCGACGTGGCCACCAGCCTCAACAACCTCGGCCTGGTGGCCTGGAACCGGGGCGACCTGGAGGCGGCCGAGAGCCGCCACCGGCGCGCGCTCGCGATCCGCGAGCGCCTCGCCCCGGACAGCCTCGGCGTGGCCGCGAGCCTCACCAACCTCGGCCTCGTGGCCGGCGAGCGCGGCGACCCGGAAGCGGCCGAGAGCCGCCACCGCCAGGCGCTCGAGATCTTCGCGCGACTGGCACCGGACAGCCTCGACGTCGCCATGAGCCTGGACAACCTCGGCAGCGTGGCCTGGAACCGGGGCGACCTGGAGGCGGCCGAGAGCCGCCACCGCCAGGCGCTCGCGATCCGCGAGCGGCTCGCCCCGGCCAGCCTGGACGTGGCCACCAGCCTCAACAACCTGGGGCTCGTCGCCGGCGCGCGCGGCGACCCGGCCGCGGCCGCCAGCGACCACCGGCGGGCGCTCGCCATGTTCCGACACCTCGCCCCGGGGAGCGCCGAGGAGGCCGCGGCGCTCGCCTTCCTCGCCCGCGCGCTGCGGGCCGGCGGGGAGCGGGCGGAGTCGGTCGACTGCCTGCGGCAGGCGGTGCGGGCGCTGGAAGCGCAGCAGCGGCGTCTGGGCGGCACGGCCGAGCAGCTCGGCGAGTTCCGGGCCCAGTACCTCGGCATCTACCGCGACCTCGTCGAGCTCCTCGTCGAGGAGGGGCTGACCGAGGAGGCGTTCGGCGTGCTCGAGAGCGCCCGGGCGCGGTCGTTGCTCGCCATGCTCGCCGAGCGCGACATCGTCGCCCGCGACGTGCCGCCGGACCTGGAGCGGGAGAGGCGCGCGGCGAACGCCGACCACGACCGCGCCGCCATCGCTCTCGGGCAGCTGACGGCGGAGGACGAGCAGACGAGAGCGCGGCTGCTGGCCGACCTCGACGCCGTCAGCCTGCGCCAGGAGGACATCCGCGCCCGCATCCGCGCCGCCTCGCCCCGCCTCGCCGCGCTGCGCTACCCCGAGCCACTGGGCCTCGAGGCGGCGCGCCGCGCGCTCGGCGAGGGGACCCTCCTGCTCGAGCTCGCGCTGCACGAGGAGCGGAGCGTCCTCTTCGCCGTCGGCCCCGCGGCCGACCACTTCGCGGCCTACCCGCTGGCCGTCTCAGAGGACGCGCTGCGCGAGCAGGTGGCGAGGCTCCGGGCCCTGGTCGAGCGCGGGCGGCTCGAGGCGGCCCGGCCGG
>CAYTJW010001160.1:0-1976 GCA_964438135.1 uncultured Thermoanaerobaculia bacterium | reverse complement strand
ACCAACAGGTGGGGCCCTTCCACCCCCCAGAACCGCTCAGGTTAGGTTCCAGGAAAGACGGTCACCGGGCGGCCCAGCCACACCCGCAGTGTGAGCTTTGTGGAGCGCTCTCAGCAGGTAATCGTCCATCAGCCGGGCGGAAGCTGAAGGCCCTCGCGGAGTATCTCCTCGGCGAGCGCATGGCAGTCCTTGACCATTTGATCACCGACAAGCTTGGCGATTCCAAACCCCAGCATGGCCGCCACTGCCTGTCCAACGACTGGAACCCACTTCACGGCTTCCTTGGCGATCTGCCGACTTGCGACCCGCTTGAGGAGGGTGATGATGGCATCCTGGCCGATGTAACCCAAGACTACGCGGGCCAGCCCCGCCGCCGCTCCTGCCATTGCCTCGTACTTGCGCAGCGACTGCTCATCGAGGCCGTAGGCGCGCCGGATGAGCACGCCCATCTCGACGAGGATCGCAATGTCGATCGAAACGTCGAGACCTGGAACGGGGTTGATGGCGTTTGCCGCGGCAGCACCCGCGTTAGCCCACACAACGCGCTCGGCAATGTCGCGCTTCCTGGCGAGCATCTGTTCCGACAGGATTGCCGCGGCACACACCCACCGCTGCTGCTTGGCGGCACCGAGACGCTCGTAGACCGCGTCCTGAACGGTCGCGATGCCCTCACCATCGACCGAGTCCACAAAGAACAGCGGTGCGCTTTGCCCGAACCGCGTCCGCACGTCCGCCGCAATGTCAGCTTGCAGTTCCTCTCGGCTCTTGCCACGCTGCTTGAGCGTGTCAACGTGGGTCCGCACGAGGATCGCCGGCTTCTTCCCCTTCAGGTACCTGTTGAAGAAGTGCTCGTCCTCCTCGAGGAACTTGCCGTTCGCTACGCAAATGAACAAGTCGTAGTCATCGATCCGAAACTCGGTCGCAAATGAATCGGGTGGGAATCTCGTGGTCCCATAGCCGGGAAGATCCACAAAGGTGATCCCATGGTGGTTGACTGGCTTGGCTTCCGTCGTCATGTCGGTCTCGACCCCGATCGGACACACTTCTTTACCCACGAGCGCATTCACGAGGCTGGACTTGCCCGAGCCGCCCTTGCCCACGAGCGCGATGCGCACCGCTGCACTGAGCTCAACGTCCAGGGCTTGCTTCTGCCGCTTCAGATCATCGTAGATTCCCATTCACCCCTCCTCAGGATCGCGCCGACTGCCCGAGCCGCAGCATGGCGACGTGAAGGACACAGGGGATTGTAACCCTGTACGCCGGCCCAGCAACGTCCACGATGAGCCAGAGCGTCGACAAAGCCAAGCCGATTGGCCCCGCGAACATGCCGATCCCGCGCGCGAGCCCCGCGTTGGCAGCGAGGGCCAACCCCCGGCCGAGAACAGCCCTCGCCGCGCCGTTCGCCACGATCACGGCCAATCTGAAGGCAGCAGAACCACTGAGGTTGATGGCCCCCTGAGTCGCAAGAGCAGCCAGCGCTCCCTTGCCCCTGATGTCGACGTGCTTGTCTGTGGCGCTATCGACGATCTCTTGCAGCTGCGCGAGGCCATTCGTGCTCATCTTGCCCTTGGAATCATCGAGCACCTTCATCAGGGCGCGGAACTCGAGCGCTGCCGTCAGCTCGTCGTCCTCCACCTCGACGCCCATCCTCTTCGCCACGTCTCGGACAACCTTGGCGTATGGGACGCCAGCCGTCCGGAAGATATTGAGGATGCTGTTTCCCCCGAACGTGCGTACTTGAAAGACCAGTTGAGGGACATACCGCGAGGGCTTGTCAGGGCATGCCAGGTAGGCGTCGTCGACGTCGAGCCCATTGGTCAAGGCCTTCAGAATGTAGTCCCGGAGCGGCGTGAGCTCCTCGTCTGTCGCAGCGGTCAGGACTGGTGTCAGATCAGGGTCAGTGGCGCTTCCCATTCGAGTTCAGACCTCCTGACACGCGGGTGCCGGTCATGAGGCGTGGGTGGGCTGCTGGACCG
>CAYTJW010001159.1:648-1984 GCA_964438135.1 uncultured Thermoanaerobaculia bacterium | reverse complement strand
TGCGGGTGATCTGCGAGGAGCCGCCGCGGTCGCCGGGGCGGGCCTTCGCCGAGCGGCGGGGCGATCTCAACACGCGGGCCCGCTCGCTCGACCGGGACCTCGAGACGATCGTGCTGAAGGCGCTGGAGAAGGAGCCGGGGCGGCGCTACCAGGGCGCGGCCGAGCTGGCCGCGGACCTGGGGCGGCACCTGGCCGGCGAGCCGATCTCGGCGCGGCCGCCGAGCAGCCTCTACCAGCTGCGCAAGCTGGTCGGCCGGCACCGGCTGGTGTTCGCCTTCGCGGCCGCGACGGCGCTGCTGGTGGTGTCGGCGGCGGTGGCCACGACGGCGCTGTGGCGGAGAGCCGAGGCCGCCCGCTCCCGGGCCGAGGCCGCGGCGCTGCGGGCCGAGGCGCAGAAGCTCATCGCCCTGGGTCGGGCCGAGCTCGAGGAGTTCCCCACCGGCGCCCTCGCCTTCGCGACCGCCTCCCTCGAGCTGGAGGACACCCCGGAGTCGAGGCGCCTGGCCCTGGAGGCGCTGTGGCGGGGACCGCCGGCTTCCTTCCTCGAGCCGTCGGGAGGGTACTACGTGACGGTCAGCTTCAGCCCGGACGGACGCTGGCTGGCCGCCGGGAGCGCCTTCGGGACGGTGCTGCTCCTCTCCGAGCGCGGCGGCGCTCCCACCGTGCTCACGGGCCATCGGCCGACATTGACTCCGGTGGTCGCCACCTTCAGCCCCGATGGCGGCTCCCTCGCCACCTGGATCGAGGACGACACGGAAGTCCGCCTCTGGTCGGTGCCCGGCGGCCAGCTCCGGCAGGCGCTGGCGGTGGGTGAGATGGTCTCGCGGGTGCGTCTGGTGGGTGGGCGCCTCCTCACCCTGGGCCGCAGCGCCCCGGACGGGACGCGGCTGCTCCTCCGCTCGTGGCCCCTCGACCCGGGGGAGGCGCAGCTCCTCCGAGAGGGCGCGCTGCCGGACGGTCCCTGGGAGGTGGATCCCGCCGCGAGCTGGCTCGCCTATGGCAGGGACCGTGAGCTCCGCCTGCGAGCTCTGGACGGCTCAAACCGCGACGCGGACCAGCGGCTCGGTCTGTTCGCCGACCGGGTGGTGCGGGTCGCGTTCTCGGCCGACGGGGGGCGGCTGGCCGCGGCCGACCGCTCGGGAGAGCTGCGGGTGTGGGAGGTCGGGGCGAGGGTCGCCCGGCCGCCGCTCCTCCACCGCCTCGCCCCTGACCTGCAACCGCTGCCTCCCCTGGTCCTGGACCGGGATGGCCGCTGGCTGGCGTGGGCACCGACCACCAGGGACGGCTTCACGCTGACCCCCTTGCGCTCCCCGCCGGGGTCGGCTCCTGCCCCGGC
>CAYTJW010001159.1:0-638 GCA_964438135.1 uncultured Thermoanaerobaculia bacterium | reverse complement strand
ACCGCCAACGGCTTCCGACTGGCCCTGTGGGCCACCACGGCGAGCTGGCCGGTCGCGGTGCGCGTGGAGACGTTCGGGCCGCAGGCGCCGCCGCTGAACTTCACCCCTGGCTCCGACGCCCTGGTGGCGTGCGGCACGGGCGGGTCCGTGCGGTTGTGGCCACTCGAGCCGGGCGCCGGGACGGCTCGGGACATCGCGCCGGTGGAGGTCTGCTTCGCCGCCGCGATCGACCCTTCCGGCCGCCGTCTCGCCTGGTGCGGGGGCGGCGGGTGCGGGGTGGTGCCCATGGACGGCGCCACCCCGCCCCGGAGGTGGCCGGTCGACGGCGCGGTGCAGGCCCTGGCCTGGGAGCCGGGGGGAACCCGCCTGGCTGCCGCCACCACCCAGGCGGAGCTCGCCAGCCAGTATCGGCTGACGCTGATGGAGGGCGACAGGCCGGTGCGCTCCCTCGACCTCGAGCCGGCCGGCGGGGGGGTGTGGGCGCTGCGCTTTGCGCCGGACGGATCGCTCTACGCCACCGGCGTCGGGGGGGTCCGCCGCTGGAACCTCGCCCAGGGGACATCCCAGGTGGTCAACCCCGCGGCCTTCCGCCAGATCGACCTTAGCCGGGACGGGCGCCTCCTCCTGGTCGGCCGCGC
>CAYTJW010001158.1:0-1988 GCA_964438135.1 uncultured Thermoanaerobaculia bacterium | reverse complement strand
AGTGCAGGCGCAGGTCGCGCAGCCGGCCGCGGAAGCGGGCGCCGGGGTCGGCCGGGCCGCCGAGGACGACCGCCGCCCCGCTGACCGCGAGCGCGGTCAAGCCGTGGCGGTCCTCGGCCTGGAGCCGGTCGCCAAACAGCAGGCGGACCGTGGTCGGCTCCGGCCGCGCGCCGCGGGGGGCGTAGGGCGAGCGTCCCTTGCGGTTCCAGCCGAAGACGGTGAAGGTGACCCGGGTCGGGGCGGCCGGCAGGGGCTCGCGGCTGGTGAGGCGGACCTCGCCGCCGGCCTGGTCCGCGAGCTCGAGCACCACCCGGCCGTCGCCGTCCTGGGCGAGACGGAAGCTGCCGGGCCGGTCGGCGATGACCGCCGCACGCGGCCCGCCGGTCGCCGCCGCCACCACGACCGACAGGCTCAGCTGGCCGTCGTGGACGTCCTCCCGCGGGTCGGGGCGGAGCCAGACCCTGCCGCCCGAGAGGGTGAGGTCCCGCCCGTCCACCGCCGCCTCGCCCTCGACCCGGTCGACCGACAGCGGCAGCTCGGTGGTCGAGAGCCGCCAGTCGAGGTAGGCCTCGTGCAGCTCGCGCGCGACCGGTGGCGGCGAGGCCCCCGCGAAGGGCGGCGCGGTCTCACCCGGATCGGTGTCGAGGTTGAACAGGTGCCAGGCGGGCGGTCCGTGGTCCCGGCACCGCGACTCGCCGGTGACCGCCTCGTAGACCAGCTTCCACGGGCCGCGGCGGACGGCGAAGTCGTGCCACAGGCCGTCGGTCGAGGGGAACGGCTCGTTGCAGGGCGTCGCGTCCCACACCAGGAGGTCGTCGGGCCCGCGCGGCGCCACCGACGGCGGCCGGCCGAGGAGCGCGCCGGCGAAGCTGCGGCCGTCGCTGCCGACCCGGCCGGGGTCGAGGCCGGCGAGCTCGGCCAGGGTGGGGAGGAGGTCGAGGGTCGTCACCTGCTCGGCCGCCACGCCGCCGGCTGAGACCCGACCTGGCCATCGGGCCAGCAGCGGGCCGCGGACGCCACCCTCGAACAGGGTGCCCTTGGTGCCCCGCAGCGAGCCGTTGGCGGCGAACCGCGGCAGGAGGACGGCGCCGTTGTCCGACAGCACCAGCACCAGCGTGTCGCGGTCGAGCTCGAGGTTCGCGAGCTCGTCGAGCAGCTCGCCGAGCCGGCGGTCGGCGTCGGTCAGCAGGGTCAGCATGCGGGCGGCGACGGGGCGGACGCCGCGCTCGAGGTAGCCCTGGTAGGCGGGGGAGAAGGCCCGCCAGTCGCTGTCGTCGTCGCGGCCGTCGTGGTTGGCGTCCGGGGCCTGGTAGGGGGTGTGCGGCGCCCACAGGCAGAGGCTGAGGAAGAAGGGCTCGCCCGGGTGGTGGCGTCGGTGGTCGCGCAGGAAGCGGGCCGCGTAGTCGGTCTGGAGGCGGGTCAGGTGGCCGTCGACGAGGCACTCGGCGCCGCCGTCGGGGCACCCGCCCCAGTCCGGCGACAGCTCGAGCAGCGGCCGGTTGTAGCGCGGCGGCACGGTCTCGCTCTGCCGCAGCAGCACCCAGCTCGCGTAGCCCTGGGCCCGGGGGTGGGCCGCGGCCGCCACGTCGCCGACGTGCCACTTGCCGATGTGGACGGTGCGGTAGCCCGCGTCGCGCAGCAGCTCGGGCAGGGTGACGACGGCGGGCGGGATGCCGCGCAGCGACGAGCGCAGGTCGAGCTGCTTGAAGACGCCGAGGCGCTGTGGGTAGAGGCCGGTGAGCAGGCTGACCCGGGTCGGCGAGCACACCGAAGCGGTGTGGTAGTAGCGGGTGAAGCGCATGCCGGCGGCGGCCAGTCGGTCGAGCGCCGGCGTGGCGATGGCGGCGGTCGCGGCCGGCGTGCCCTCCCGGTAGCCGGGCAGGGTGGCGACGCCGAGGTCGTCGAACACCACCCGCAGGACGTTGGGGCGAGCCGGGGCCGGGGGGGCCTCGACCGTCGCCGCTGCCGCCGGGGCGAGGCCCGCGAGC
>CAYTJW010001157.1:0-1989 GCA_964438135.1 uncultured Thermoanaerobaculia bacterium | reverse complement strand
GCCCCCACCCCAAGAGAATTGGTCTCAACATAGGACAAACCGGGAATGCTCCCGCACGCTCGGGTTGAGGCCGACCAGCCACAGCGGGACGCCCCGCTGGCGCAGCTTCTGCTCGATCTCGGTCAGGGACTTGAGGGCGGTGTACTCGAGGTCGAACACCGCCCGGAAGTCGACCGCCACCACCCGCGGCTGCTCCGCGAGCGCGAGGTGGCGCATCTTCTCGGCCACCACCTCGGCGTTCATGAAGAAGATGCGCCCTTCCGGCCGCAGCAGGAGCAGGCCGGGGAAGGTCTCGTCGTCGGGGTGCTCGGCGGAGCGCGGCCGGAAGACGTTGGTGCCTCGCTTGCGCGCCAGGACGTAGACCGGCGGGTTGGTCACCTGGGAGGCCAGCGCCACCAGCGACACGACGACGGCGACGACGATGCCCTTGAGGGTGCCGAGGAGGACCACGCCGGCCAGCGCGACCAGGGCCCAGACGAACTCGGTCCGGCGCACCTTGAGGATGCTCTTGAACTCCTTCGGCTCGATCAGGCCGATCGAGTAGACGATGACCACCGCCGCCAGGGTCGCGTGCGGCATCAGCCCGATCCAGGGGGCGAGCAGGAGCATGGTCGCCAGCGCGCCGGCCGCCGTGACCAGCTGCGCCGCCTGGGTCTGCGCGCCGGCGGTGCGGTTGACCGCGGTCTGGCTGGTCCCGCCGCCGCCGGCCATGGCGCCGAGGAAGGCCCCGCCCAGGTTGGCGAGGCCGGTGGCGACGAGCTCGCGGTTGGCCTGCGGCGTCGGCTCGCCGCTGCGCGCGAAGGCGCGCCCGGCGGCGATGGTCTCGGTGAAGCTCATCAGGGCGATGCCGACCGCCGCCGGCCAGAGCATGGCCGCCAGCCCCAGGTCCGGCAGGGTCAGGGAGGGCAGGCCGGTCGGCACCTCGCCCACCGCCGCGACGCCGCGAGCGCCGAGGTCGAGCAGGCGCATGGCGGCGACGCCGGTCGCCACGGCCACCAGCGGGGCCGGCACCTTCTTGACGAAGTGCTTGAAGAAAAGGAGGATGCCGATCATCGCCGCGCCCACCGCCACGGTCGGCAGGGAGGCGTCGGGCAGGGCGCCGACGAGCTCCACGAGGTGCTCGAAGAAGCCGCCCTTGTCGAGGTGGACGCCGAGCAGCTTGGGGATCTGGTCGACGACGATGACCAGGCCGATCCCGGCCTTGAAGCCGACCAGGACCGGCTCGGAGATGAAGTTGGCCACGAAGCCCAGGCGCAACGCCGCGGCCAGGAGGAGGATGACGCCGACCAGCGCGGTCAGCGTCGCCGAGGCAGTCAGCAGCTTCTCGGGCTCGCCGCCCGGCGCCGCCTCGCCGAGCGCCGCCGCGGCGAGGATGGCGAGGGTCGTGGTCGTGCTCACGGACAGCGGCCGCGAGCTGCCGAGCAGGGCGTAGATGACCACGGGCAGGAACGCGGTGTAGAGGCCCACCTCCACCGGCAGCCCGGCGATGGTGGCGTAGGCCATGGCCTTGGGGACCACCACCGCCGCGGTGGTGAGCCCGGCGACGAGGTCGAGCGGCAGCCACTCCCGCCGGTAGCCGCGGAGCCAGGCCGGGATGGGGAGCAGCGGGCCGCCGGTGCGTGTCTCGCTCATGGTCTCTCCACCTCCGACCCGTCACCCGCCGAGGGCGATGGTGATCGCGACCAGGCCCGAGCCCAGGGCGACCATGGCCAGGCCGGTGCGCAGCGGGCGGAGGCCCGCGTAGCGGCCGAGGCCGAAGCCGCCCAGGAACAGCAAGCCGACCGCGACCGCGTTGGAGACCCGGAGGGCGAGGTGCGGCTCGGCGACGAGCGCGAACGGCAGTACCACCGGGAAGGTCGACAGGAACACGAGCAGGAACACCCCGACCGCGCCACGGTAGTCGTCGAGGGAGAGGGTCGGCCGCCGCGGCGGCTCGGGGCCGCTCGCGAGCCGCGCCCTGAGCGCCTCGAGGTGCTCGGGCCCGAGCAC
>CAYTJW010001156.1:0-1990 GCA_964438135.1 uncultured Thermoanaerobaculia bacterium | reverse complement strand
GCGGGGCCGGCGCGACCCTGGACGGCTGCGCGCCGGGCGACACCTCCCTGTGTCTCAACCGGGACCGCTTCCGGGTCGAGGCCAGCTGGCGGGACTTCGAGGGGCGCACCGGCGCCGGTCACGCCGTGCCCCTGACCGGCGACACCGGCACCTTCTGGTTCTTCTCCCCGAGCAACGTCGAGCTGGTCGTCAAGGTGCTGGACGGTCGCTGGCTGAACGACCACTTCTGGGTCTTCTACGGCGCCCTGTCCAACGTCGAGTACGAGGTCAGGGTCGTCGACACCGCCACCGGCGAGGTCAGGACCTACACCAACCCGCTCGGCGAGTTCGCCAGCGTCGGCGACACCGAGGCGTTCCACGTGCCGTGACCGGAGCGGCTCAGTCGACGGCCGTTGCGGTGGGGACCGGCTCTGGGGACACCCCCCACGCCGCGGCCGAGCCCCACTCGAAGCCGTCCGAGAAGACCAGCAGGTCGACGCAGCCGGAGACCTCGACCTCGAACAGGCTCGGCCACCGCTTGCCGGTCACCAGCAGTCGCCGAGCGACCGGGTCGAAGGCGATGCCGTTGAGGGGGCCGGGCAGGGTGCCGGGGCCGAGGAGCCCGGCGAGGTCGACCCACGACGTCACCCGGCCGGTGACCGGGTCGACCCGCGCCACCCGCTCGTCGTACAGCACGTTGGCCCACACCCGGCGGTCGACGAGCTCGAGCTCGTTGAGCTGGGTGACCGGCCCGTTCTCGTCCCAGACCGCGACCGAGCCGACCTCGGCGAAGGTCTGGGCGTCCCAGAAGCGGAGGGTGGAGCTGCCGTCGCTCATCACCAGCCGGGGCCCGTCGGTGGTGATCCCCCAGCCCTGGGTGGGGTAGGCGAAGGTCCCCAGCACCGCGAAGGACTCCCGGTCGTAGACCAGGCCGAGGTGGTTCAGGTAGGTCAGCTGGACCAGCTCGTCGCCGCGCGCGGCGAGCCCCTCGCCGAACAGCTCGTCGCTCAGCTCGAGGAGCTGCAGCACCGCACCGGTGGCGAGGTCGACCCGGCGCAGCGAGGACTCGCCCCACAGACCGGTGCTCTCGAACAGCTCGCCGTCGACGACCACGAGCCCCTGGGTGAAGGCGGCCGGGTCGTGGGGGTAGGTGTGGAGCACGCGGTAGCCGCAGACCGGGGTGACCGACTGCGCTGCGACCGCGGGCGGCGCCGCGGCGAGCGCGGTGGCTGCCGTCGCCATGGCGGCGGCCCAGCCTGCGGCACACGCCAGGAAGCGTCTCCCCCGGGACCAGGGCTCGCTCATCGCCACCCATGGTGCCTCGCCGCCGCGCTCGCGTCCAGAGGTCCGCGGGCAAGGCGGTCGGCCCGGCGCGCCCCCCGACCCGGGCGCGCGGGTGGTAGACTCGACCCGTCAGATCCGAGCAGAGACGGGCAACGCCCTCGGGGGTGACGTCGACGTGACGCCGTGGCGAGCAGCGGGGCGCGCATGACCCTGGCCGCCGGGGTCCGCCTGGGGCCGTACGAGGTCCTGGGTCCGGTCGGGGCGGGCGGGATGGGGGAGGTGTGGCGGGCGCGGGACAGCCGGCTCGGGCGCGAGGTGGCGGTCAAGGTGCTGCCGGCGCGGTGGGCTTCCGACCGCGACCGGCTGCGGCGGTTCGAGCAGGAGGCGCGGGCGACGGCAGCCCTCTCCCACCCCAACATCCTGGCGATCCACGACGTCGGCGAGCACGAGGGGGCGCCGTACCTGGTCGAGGAGCTGCTGGCGGGGGAGCCGCTCTTGCGGCGCATCCAGGCCGGCGACCTCACCGTGGGGCGGGCGGTTTCGCTCGCGGTGCAGGTCGCGCGCGGCCTGGCCGCGGCGCACGAGCGCGGGATCGTCCACCGCGACCTCAAGCCGGACAACGTCTGGGTCACCCGGGACGGGGTGGTGAAGATCCTCGACTTCGGGCTGGCGAAGCTGGTGGAGGCCGGGGGTCTCGAGGGTGCGACCATGACCGAGGCGCCGACCG
>CAYTJW010001155.1:0-1990 GCA_964438135.1 uncultured Thermoanaerobaculia bacterium | reverse complement strand
GTGACGCGGGCGCTCGTCGACACGGCCGCCGGCGGCTGACGGGCCGGCTCAGCAGTTCACGTACAGGGTCGGGCTCCGGCTGCCGGACTTGAGGTATCTCTGCACCGAGCGGCCGCGGTAGAGGTCGCGGATCGCGGCCGGCGCGACGACGCCGTCGAGCTCCCAGCGGCCCGCGGCGTCTGCCGGGGTCAGGTCGCGGGTCTCGTAGCGCAAGGTGAGCGCCGGGAACCAGCCGCGGATCTCGTAGACCTCGCGGACC
Organism: uncultured Thermoanaerobaculia bacterium; assembly: GCA_964438135.1. GTDB lineage: Bacteria > Acidobacteriota > Thermoanaerobaculia > Thermoanaerobaculales > Sulfomarinibacteraceae > CAYTJW01. Next base: position 1,731 of record CAYTJW010001155.1, on the reverse strand, counting down.
ACGCCCTCGAAGACCGCGAACGCGTATGCGGCCCCCTCCCGGCGCGGGCCGAGCTGCCAGATGCCGCGCGTCACCTCGAGCAACTCCAGGGGCGACATGGTGTGGCGGTAGCTCTGGTTGACGCGGACCAACAGCACCGGGTGGGCGATCTCCACCGGCTCGGCCGCGTAGTAGCCGATGAGCTCCTCGAGGGTCATGCGCCCGAGCTGCACGCTCCTCCATCCGCGAGCCAAGTTGGTCAGCTCCGTGAGGCCGAGGAGGTCGATCGCCGCGGCCTCGACGCGGTAGGCGGTCTCCTCGTCGCACAGCCCGTGCGCCAGGATGTCCACGCGCGGCGGCGTGCCAGCGGCCACCAGCTCTGCGATCCGGCGGGTCTTGGCCGTGTCCTGGGTGTCGCCAAAGTGCGCCAGGGCCCGGCCGCCGCAGCCCTTGCCGACGTAGAACACCCTCCCGTCGCGCGGGTCGACGTACAGGTACACGTACCAGCCCAGGCGCTCGGCCACGCCGGCCGGCAGGCGGGGTTCGAACGCGGGAATACCACTGACCGCAGGGGAGGTGGTCTTGACCATGACGCGAGTCTGCCACGCGGCCGCCCCATGGACAAGCGAGGGGGTTCTCGCCAGGTCACGATGGTCCCGAGGAGGTAAGGCCATCCCGAGTGTGGTGCCTGGCCGAGTGTCGTGGCCGCGCCGCCCCCCGGCGTCGAGGACCCATCGACAGCGCTGGACCCGGTGCTCACCCGCGGGCGGGCCTGGGGTCAGCCGCCGGAGGCTCCCGTGCGGCGCTTCCAGAGCTGCGCGATCTCGGCCATGCTCTTGCCGGCCAGCCGCTGCTCCCGCGCGAACTTCTGGTACGTCGAGAGCGGCCTCTTCTTCGGCGGCACCGGCACGACGGCGCCGCTCGGCACCGCGCCGGCCCGAGCCCGCCCCTTCCCGGCCGGCGCCGGCGCGACCAGGGCGCCCTTCTCGCGCATGAGGCGAGAGAGCTCGAGGACCTCCACGTTCTCGGGGCACTCGGCCCAGTCGTGGAGCCAGCAGACGATCATGTCGACCTGGGTCGGCTCGTGGCCGTGGGCGGGAAACGCGCTGCTCGCGAACTCGAACTCGATCCGCAGCTCCTCGGAGCGGTCCTTGCGGACCCGCCGGCGCGCGGTGCAGTCCGGGAAGCCGCTCTGGATCGACTCGACCTGCAGGCCCAGCTCGTCGTGGAGGACGCCGAACAGGTAGACGACGCCGAGCTCGTTCACGGGCGTCCGCGCGAGAGACCTGAAGTTGAGAGGCTCACCGATCAAACGCCGTCTCGCTCGGTTCGGCACGTGCCTGACCTCCTTCCGCTTGCCAGACGCGGCCGCACCCAGCATCCCGCCCTCGAAGCCAGCACGGAACGCACTCCACCCGCCTGCGCCGCGCGCCCCCCAGCCGCGGCGACCCTAGTTGTCGCGAGCCACCCACAAGGGACCCAGTCGCTCTGATACCCGGTCCAGAGTTGTTGACGGTGTCGCCGCCCACCATCGCGCTGTCCGCGAGGTAGGCCCGCGACCCCTCTCCGCCTACCCCAGATCAACGCCGACAACCTGGAGCCGGTACGGGCGCCCGCCGCCTCACCTCCAGATCGCCACCACCCGTCCGCTGTCGTCCCGGTCGGGGTCCGGGGGCAGCGGAAGCGCCTCGCCGCGGGCGAACCGGGCGGCGGTCTGAGCCGCGGCGGCGGCGTCGAGGAGGTCGTCGGGGG
>CAYTJW010001154.1:0-1992 GCA_964438135.1 uncultured Thermoanaerobaculia bacterium | reverse complement strand
CGCGTCGAGGTCCCCCCGCAGGCGGCGGGCGAGAGCCCGCGGCGACAGCCGGCGTCGCCCGGCGATGGCCGCCCGCTCCGGCGCCGGCAGGGCGGCGTCGCGGGCGCTGGGGGCCGGCAGCTCCTCGTCGAGGATGCGCAGCATGACCTGGTACGGCTGGCTCTGGTCCGGCGGGAGCGGCAGCACGCCGGCCAGCAGGCGGTAGAGCAGGACCCCGAGGGCGTAGACGTCGACCCGGGCGTCGAGGTCGGCGTCGCCCGCGATCTGCTCCGGGCTCATGTACATCGGCGTGCCGATCGGCACGCCGGGGCGGCTCTGGACCTTGCGCCCCTCGACCAGCGGCCGGTCGAGGCCAGCGGCGATGCCGAAGTCGACCACCTTGGCCAGCGGCCGGTCGCTCGAGAGGGTGACGAGGATGTTGGACGGCTTGAGGTCGCGGTGGATGACCAGCTTCTGGTGGGCGTGCTGGACCGCGTCGGCCACCTGGCAGAACAGGGCGAGGCGCTCCTCGAGGGTCGACCGCTCGCGGCTGCAGTAGGTCAGGATCGGCATGCCGACGACCGGCTCCATGGCGAAGAAGGGCAAGCCCGCGTCGGTCGTGCCGGCCTCGAAGACGGTGGCGATGGACGGGTGGCTCATCAGCGCCAGCGCCTGCCGCTCGGCCTCGAAGCGGGCCAGGCCGCGGTCGGTGCGCTTGCTGCGGTGGAGGACCTTGAGCGCCACCCGCCTCCGCACCGGCTCGGTCTGCTCGGCGAGGTACACGGTGCCCATGCCGCCGCGACCGAGCACGTCGAGGATGCGGTAGGGCCCGACCTGGGTCAGCTCGGGCGCTGCCGAGGCGTCCTGGGTTGGCGGTCGCTCGCCGCCGCCGGCGTCAGGGTCGTCCACCGCCTGCTCCTCCAAGGGGCATCGTAGCGGGGTCGGGGCGCCCGGTCGAGGTCCAGGCGCAAGGTCGCGCCGCGGGAACGGCCCGTGCAGTAGAATGCGGTGCAGGGCCGTGCCCGAGTCGACTTCCTCCCCGCTCCTGCAGGCGGTCAGCGGCTACACCCGCCGCGCCCGGGCGAGGCTCGGGCCGCAGGAGGTCGAGACTGCGGTCCGGCTGCTGAAGGAGGTCAACCGCCGCCTGCCCGGCCGCAACCTGCTCCAGGCCGGCGTTGCCGAGCTGAAGGAGGCGGGCGCCCGCCTCTTCGCCGAGGGCGAGCCGCGCGAAGGGAGCCGGTTCCTGTCGGCCGAGCTGCGGCACTTCTTCGACGCCGCCCTGGCGGACGGGCTCATCGTCCGCCACCCCCTGACCGGCCAGGTCAGCCTGCCGCGGGCGGAGGAGGAGGCCGAGGCCGCCGGCGCGCAGCCCGCGGCGGTGGCGGAGCAGGCGGCCAAGGTGGTCGCCGACCTGCTCGAGGACGCGGTGCGGGTCGGCCTGCTGGCGTCGCCGATCGCGGTGCCGCTGGCCGAGCTGGGCGAGGGCGAGAACCGGGTCGAGGAGCTGCTCGGGCTCCTCGCCGCTCGCTGGTCGTGGCTGGCCTCCCAGCTGCACTGGCTGCTGCAGGTGGTGCGCGTGGCGGTGCCGCTGGCGGCCCTGGTCTTCGGGGTCAGCGCCGCGCTGGACCCGTCCAGCCCGCTCACCGGCGGTCAGGCCATGCTCACCGGCCAGGCGATGCAGGAGCTGCGGGTGACCCTGAGCCTGCTGGAGGAGCGCGAGCTGCCGGCCGGCACCGAGGCGGCGAGCCTGGAGCAGCTGGGCGACCTCGCCGGGGCCGGCCTGCAGGCCGCCACCAAGGTGTTCACCCTCGAGCGGGCCGTGCTGCGGCCACCCGTGCTCTACCTGCGGGAGCGGGCCAGCGGGGCGCTGGTGGTGGTCACCCCGGGGCAGCGGGGCGTGCTGCGCGACGGTGGGTGGCGGGTGGTGCGGTGAGGACCTACCGGCTGCTGCCCGCGATCGCGCTGACCGTGGCGCTGCTGGCGGTGGGGAACCTCGTGCTGCTGGCGCTGCTG
>CAYTJW010001153.1:0-2000 GCA_964438135.1 uncultured Thermoanaerobaculia bacterium | reverse complement strand
TCAAGGCCCCGAGCCCCAGAGACTCGCATGTCGCTCGATGTGGGGCTCGGGCAGGCCTAGCGGGGCAGTATCGGTTCTTTCACTGGCAGCTGGAGTTCTCAGGAGTGTTTGGAGTGGCGAATGGCGAGCAGCAAGCAGCGAGCGAAGGGACTGACCAGGCTCCCCACTGCGCGCCGCTCACCGCTCATCGCTCGCCGGAAGGTTGGGTGGGCGGCTTCGACGTCGTGCTCGGGAATCCGCCATGGGAGCGGATCAAGCTGCAGGAGAAGGAGTGGTTTGCCGAACGTCGGCCGGGCATCGCAAACGCCTCGGATGCAGCGGCCAGAAAGTCGCTGATCGCCGCGCTTGAGGGCGGAGACCCTGTTCTATGGCGTGCATTCCGCGACGCGGTGAGGGGAACAGAGGGAGAAACTCAGATCGTCACCGGTTCCGGCCTGTACCCTCTCTGCGGCCGTGGAGACGTGAACACGTATGCCGTGTTTGCGGAACTGAACAGGAAGCTGATCAGCCAGACCGGCCGGGTGGGTTGTGTCGTGCCGTCCGGGATCGCCACAGACGACACCACGAAGGTGTTCTTCCACGACCTCATCGCGACCGGGGCTCTCGCGAGCCTCTTCGACTTCGAAAACCGGGAGGGGATGTTCCCCGCCGCCGACAGCCGAATGAAGTTCTGCCTCCTGACCCTCTTCGGGCCAAGGCGGCCGCGCAGAGGAGCCGCGGATTTCTTCTTTTTCGCGCATAGAACCGAGCATCTCCGCGACGAGGAACGCCGAATTGTCCTAACCGCGGACGATATCGCATTGCTCAACCCCAACACCCGCACGTGCCCGATTTTCCGAACCCGCGCCGACGCCTTGCTCACAAGGGCGGTCTACTCCCGCTACCGGGTCCTGCGCAGTGAAGCTGATGACGCCGAGAATCTACATCGGTTCAGGTTCACTCGAATGTTCGACATGAACAAGCAACGCGGCCTCTTCGAGACCGGCGAGGCGCTCCGCTCGCGGGGAGGGACGCTGGGGCCTTGCGGATCAGTAGTTCTTCAAGCAACGCGATACCTCCCACTGGTCGAGGGCAAGACGTTCGACGCTTTTGATCATCGTCTTGCAGTGCCTGCAATCCGCGAAGAGGGAGGAATCAGGACCGGCAGTGCTGACCCTGTGACCGAACACCAGCATCGGGACCCCGCATTCGTCCTTCCGCGCGTACTCTACATAGATGAGGGTCGCGTCGACTCCTGGTCAGACGGCAGACTCACCAGGCGTTGGGTTCTAGGTGCAATGGACGTCACGAGCGCCACCAACCATCGAACCGTGGTTGCCTGTGTTCTGGCTGATGTCGCGACGGACTACTCCGTCAGGATTGGAGTACCCGAACGGCCAGACGCGAGCAGTGCCGCGGCCTTTCTGGGGATGTTCAACTCGTTTGTCTTCGACTACATAGTCAGACAGAAGCTCCAGGGGCTTCACTTCTCTGACTACATCAGCTACCAACTCCCGGTGCCATCACCGCAACAGCTTGTTGCCGTGTCTCAGTTTACGAGCAAGATCCCACTGGAACTCACCTTCACAGCGTGGGACCTCGAGCCGTTCGCCATCGACTGCGGCTACGACGGCCCGCCGTTCCGCTGGGACGAGGAGCGCCGCTTCCTGCTCCGCTGCGAGCTCGACGCCGCGTTCTTCCACCTCTACCTGCCAACCGAAGCGAGTGGCGAATGGCGAGTAGCGAGTCGAGAGCAGGGAAACGTTCGCGACGAGACCCCCGAGGAGCTCGCCGAGCTGAAGCGCCACTTCCCCACCCCCCGCCACGCCGTCGACCACATCATGGAGACGTTCCCCATCGTCAAGCGCAAGGACGAGAAGGCGCACGGCGACTACCGCACCAAGCTGGTCATCCTCAGCATCTACGACCGCATGCAGCGCGCCATCTCGACCGGCATCCCCTACCAGACCCTCCTCGACCCGCCCCCCGCCGACCCCCGCTGCGCCCACCCCGCCTCGACC
>CAYTJW010001152.1:0-2002 GCA_964438135.1 uncultured Thermoanaerobaculia bacterium | reverse complement strand
CGGCCGCAGCCGGGCCCGCCGGGTCCGCCTGCCACCTGCTGCTGGAGGCCACCCGCTCGGTCTCCGACCTGACCCGGCCGACCGCCGGCCTCGAGGTCACCCTCGACCTGCCGCAGTGCGAGGTCTCCGACCTGCAGGGGCTCAACGCCATCCTGCCGGACGCGGTCCCCGCCACCTTCCTGCCGGCGAGCGAGGCCACCCTCCGCGCTCACCTCCAGCTGTCGGAGGACTCCGGCCGCGGCGAGGTCGAGCTCGAGGGGCGGCGGGTGGCGGTGGTGCTGGGCGAGCTGCCGCTGGTGGCCAGCGCCCGCCTCGAGCTGCAGGCGACGACGAGCGACCCGCAGCAGCTCGACCTCGACATCTCGGGGTCGCGCCTGGAGGTGCTGGACCTCGCCTGGGACTGCGGCGGCAGGGCCGGCGGCGCGGGCTGGTCGGCGGTGGTCAACGTCCACCGCGGCCGGCTGGACCTGTCCGCGCCGTTGGCCTTCGCCGGCGCGCTCAAGGCCTCGATGCGGGACACCGGGCCGCTGGTGGCGGCCTTCGCCCCGGCCCGCCAGGCCAGCCTGCTGACCGACCTGCTCGACCTCGAGGACGTGGCCGGCAGCGCCGGCCTGCACCTCGGCCCCGACGAGTTCCGCCTGGTCGACCTCGACCTGCACGGCACCGGCCTCGGCCGGTCGCTGCTGGGTGGCAGCGGGGCCACGGTGACGGCGCGCTGCCCCGAGGTCGACCCGGCGCGCGGCTTCGCCGGGCTGGCGATGGAGCTCGACCTCGAGCCGACCGAGGTGCCCGACCTCGGGGTCCTGAACGACCTCCTGCCGGCCACCGCCGGGCTCTCGTTCGCCGGCGGGGCGCGCGGCACCGTCCGCGCCGAGCTGGCGGTCGAGGACCGCTGGCTGTCCGGCTCGGTCGACCTCGCCGCCCGCGACGCCCCCCTCGCCCTGTGCCAGGTCGAGGGCACGGCCGACCTCGACCTCCACCTGGAGCTGCCGGCGGTGGCCGTCGACGACCGCCTGGTCGACCTCTCGGGGAGCGAGCTCCGCGTCGGTCAGGGCCGGTTCTGGCCGTTGGGCGCTGTGCCGGGCCGGGGCCCCGAGCCCGGCTGGGCGGCGGTGGTGCAGGTCGAGGAGGGGGTGCTCGACCTCGGCGCCGAGCCCGGGGTCGAGGCGGTGGTGAGCGGCTGGCTGAGCAGCACCCGGCCGCTGCTCGACGCCTACCTGCCGCGGCAGCGGCCGGGCTTGAGGGTCGAGGACCTGCTCGACGTCGAGGGCGTCGTGGCCCGGGCCGAGCTGACCGCGGACCTCGAGCGGCTGGTGCTGGCCGGAGTCGACCTGTCTGGCCAGGGCTGGGGCGGCGGCCAGCTGCGCGGGTCGGGCTTCGCCCTGTCGAGCTCGCGGATGGTGCTGGAGGCGGGCCAGGGGATTCGCCTCGACGACCTGCGCCTCGACCTGCCGCTGTCGGAGCTGGTCGACCTCCAGGTCCTCAACCCCTACCTGCCGGCCGCGACCGGCGTCGGCTTCCGCCCCGGCAGCCGCGGCCTGCTGCAGGGGTGGCTGCGGGTCGCGGGCGGCGTGGCCGAGGGGCAGGCGGGCGTGGTCGCCCGCGGCGTCGGCCTCGAGCTGGGTCGGCTGGCGCTGGTGGGCGACGTCGAGGTCGACCTGGAGGTGTCGCACGGCGACCTCGGCGCAGGGCGCTTCGAGCTCGGCGGCAGCTCGGTCCGGGTCGACGGGGCGGCGGGGGGCGGCGGCGACTGGTGGGCGAGGGTCGACGTCGGCCGCGGCTCCCTCGAGCTCGGCCAGCCGCTCGGCGTCGTCGCCGGCATGACCTTCGAGGTGGGCAACTCGCGGCCGCTGCTCGACCTCCTCGCCCCGGCCCGCGCCAACCCCTGGCTGCGCGACCTGCTCAGCTTCCGGGAGATGGTCGGGGCGGTCGAGCTGGCGATGGACGAGGAAGGGGTCGAGGTCTCCCGCCTCGAGCTGCGCGGCCTCGGCCCGTCCGCGGC
>CAYTJW010001151.1:0-2002 GCA_964438135.1 uncultured Thermoanaerobaculia bacterium | reverse complement strand
TCGACCGCAGGCTGCCGCTCGAGGCCGCGCCGCTGGCCCTGCCCGGCCGGAGGGCCGAGGCGCTGCGGATGCGGGGGCAGCTGGCCCGCGCCGCGAGGGTGCTGGCGGGCGCGCTGCGGGACGGGGGCTACGAGGTGGTCGGCCTCGAGCACCCGGTGGAGGGGGAGGCGCTCGGGCTGCCCCTCGGCGGTCGCATCGACTGCCTGGTGCGGCGCGCCGACGGCGGCGAGGCGGTGGTGGACTTCAAGTACCGCGGGACCGCGCTCTACCGCGACCTCCTCGAGCAGGGCCGCGCGACCCAGCTCGCCGTCTATGCCGCGGCGCGGGCGCAGGTCACCGGCGGGCGAACCCCCCGGGTGGCCTATCTGGTGCTCGACGAGGGCCGGTTGCTGTCCCCCTCCGGCTCGGCGCTGCCGGCCGGGGCGCTGGTGGAGGTGGTGGAGGGGCCCTCGATCGGCGAGGTGTGGCGGGCCTTCCACGACGCGCTGCAGCGGGCCGACGGGTGGGTGCGCGGCGAGGGGCGGGTGCCGGCGAGACCGCTCCTGCCCGTCGCGGAGTGGCCCGACGGCACGGCGCTGGTGGTCGACGAGGAGAACGCCGGCACGTTGCGCGGGAACCCATGCGCTCGGTGCGACTTCAGCGCCGTGTGCGGGCTGGGGCAGCGACCGTGAGGGGCAAGCTCACCCTGGTCCACGCGGGCGCCGGAACCGGCAAGACCCACGACCTGTGCGAGACCCTCGCCGGCCAGGTCTCGGCCGGCATTGATCCCGCCCGCATCCTGGCCACCACCTTCACCCGCAAGGCCGCCGCCGAGCTGAAGGGGCGGGTCCTGCAGCGGCTCCTCACCGACGAGCGCCTGCCGCTTGGCGGGAGGGTGGAGCGGGCCTCCCGCCTCGAGCTCGCGCCGGTGGGCACGGTGCACGCGGTGGGCCGCCAGGTCCTGCTCCGGTATGCCCTCGCCCTCGGGCTGTCGCCCCGGCTGGAGGTGCTCGAGGAGGGGGGGGAGGCGCGGGCGCTCGAGGGGCTGCTGGCGCACGGCGGCGCGGCGCTGGGCGAGGAGCTCGCGTCGCTGTGCAACCGGCTCCTGCTCGGCGAGCCGCACGGGCTGGTGCTCGAGCTGCTCCAGCGGGCGCGGGCGAACCGGATCGGGGTGGCGACGCTGCGCGGCCAGCTCCGGCAGGGGGTCGAGAGGCTGTGCTCGCTGCTGGCCCCGGCGGGCACGTCACCACCCGCGCCGGCCTTCGACCAGCTGTACGCCGAGGTGGGGGCGACCCTGGCCAGGCTCCGCCCCACCCGGGACGACACCAGGACCACGGCCAGGGCGGTGCAGCAGCTGCGGGGGCTGGCCCGGCGTGAGGGGGTCTACCGGGACTTCGTCACCGCGGCGAAGCTCGAGGCCGGCAGGCGCTCCGGCGCCGACCGGGCGCTCGACCCGCTGCGGGAGCTGGCCGCCGGGGTGCCGAGGTCGCGCCAGCTGCACGAGGACCTGCGGGCGCTGGCCGGGCTGCTGGCGGACGCGGCCGCCGACCTCGACCGGGCCTACCGGCGCTACAAGGAGGAGCGCGGCCTGCTCGACTTCACCGACCTCGAGACCCTCCTCCTCGACCTCCTGGAGCGGGCTGACCTGGCCGCCGACCTGGCGACGGAGCTGGAGAGCGTGGCGGTGGACGAGCTCCAGGACACCAACCCCCTCCAGCTGGCGATCTTCCAGCGGCTGCGCCCCCTCGCCGCGAGCAGCCGCTGGGTGGGCGACCCCAAGCAGTCCATCCACGCCTTCCGCGGGTCTGCGCCCGAGCTGGTGCACGGCGTGCTGGGCAGCGTGCCGGCCTCAGACCGCCGCGAGCTCACGACCTGCCGCCGCAGCGTGCGAGGGCTGGTGGAGCTGGTGGGGGACCTGTTCGAGCCCCGCTTTCCGGGCGAGGCGCGGCTCGCTGCGCTGCGCGAGGCGCAGCCGCGGGCGGCCGAGCGGTGGGTGATCGCCGCGCAGAACCTCGCCGAGGAG
>CAYTJW010001150.1:0-2003 GCA_964438135.1 uncultured Thermoanaerobaculia bacterium | reverse complement strand
AGCAGCCCGCCGCCGCGCCGCGCGGCTGGCCGCTCGGCCCCGGGCTGCTGGCCGGCCTGCTGGCGGTGGCGGCGGCGGTCGGCGGGCTCGCCCTCTACCTCTACCGCGAGAGCACGCGCGAGCTGCGCGAGGCGGCCGAGCGGGTCAGCTTCACCAACCAGGTGTCGCACGAGCTGCGCACGCCGCTGACCAACATCCGCCTCTACGCCGAGCTGCTCGAGGGGCGACTCGACGACGAGGACCCGGTGGCCCGCGAGCACCTGGGGGTGATCGTCGGCGAGTGCCACCGCCTGAGCCGGCTGATCGGCAACGTCCTGTCCTTTGCCCGCCGCCGCCGCGGCGCGCTGGAGCTGCGCGCCCGCCCGGGGGGGCTGGACGAGGTCGTGGCGCGGGTGGTCGAGCAGTTCCGGCCCTCGCTCGAGCGGCGCGGTGTCGCGGTCGCGGTCGAGCCCGCCGCGCCCGATCCCTTCCCCTTCGACCCCGACGCGGTCGAGCAGGTGGTCGCCAACCTGCTCTCGAACGTCGAGAAGTACGCCGCCGCCGGCGGCCGGGTGCGGCTGTCCACCGGCCAGGGGTCGGGCCGCGCCTGGCTGCGGGTCGGAGACCGCGGCCCGGGCATCCCGGCCGACCGCGCCGAGGCCGTGTTCCAGCCCTTCGTCCGCCTCTCCGACCGCCTCACCGAGGGCGTCTCCGGCGCCGGCATCGGCCTCGCCATCGCCCGCGACCTGGCCCGCCTCGGCGGCGGCGAGCTGCGCCTGGTGGCGGCCGACGAGGGCGCCTGCTTCGAGCTCGAGCTGCCCCTGGCCGGGCCGCCGGGGGCGACGACGCACGCCTGACGGAGGCGACGATGAAGATCCTGATCGCCGAGGACGACGACCTCACCCGCCGCGGGCTGCGCGAGCTGCTCGAGGGCGAGGGCTACCACGTGCTCGAGGCGCGCGACGGCGACGAGGCGCTCCGGCTCGACGCCCGCGAGGGCCCGGACCTGGTGCTGCTCGACATCATGATGCCGCGCCTCGACGGCTACGAGGTCTGCCGCCGGCTGCGCGAGCGCTCGCGCGGCGTGCCGATCCTGTTCCTGTCGGCCAAGGGCCAGGAGGTCGACCGGGTGGTGGGCCTCGAGCTCGGAGCCGACGACTTCATCACCAAGCCGTTCGGCGCCCGCGAGGTGGTGGCCCGCATCCGCGCCGTCGCCCGCCGCTGCCTGGCCGGGCGGGGCGCCGCCGCCGGCGGGGGCGAGCGCTTCCGGATCGGCGACCTCGAGGTCGCCCCCGACGAGCTGCGCGCCTTCCGCGGCGAGCGCGCCGTCGACCTGTCCCTGCGCGACGTCAGGATCCTCCGCCTGCTGGCAGCGAACCCCGGCCGCGTGCTCGACCGGAACACGATCCTCAACGAGTGCTGGGGGGTCGACTACCTGCCCTCCAGCCGCTCCCTCGACCAGCACGTCTCCCAGCTCCGCAAGAAGGTCGAGCTCGACCCCGCGAGCCCGCTCATCATCCGCACCGTCCACGGCGTGGGCTACCGCTACGACGGGTGAGGGGCCTTCGCCGGCGCGAGCGGCCCCTCCTCGCGGGACCAGGAGCCTCGGGGCAGCGGCGCCCCTCGTGGGAGGGCCCATCGCCCGGGCTCGGACCTGGACCTCGGCCTCGCGCCCCGCTACACTCATCGTCATGAGACTGAGTATCGGCACGATCGCCGCCGTCGTGGCCCTCGCCGGGACCGGCCCCCTCGCCGCCTCGTCCCGGTCCGGGATCGAGGTGCTCGACCTCGGTCCGGGGTCGGTCCTGGCCGCGGCCGGGGTCGCGCCCGGCGACCTGCTCCTCGAGTGGCGGCGGCCGGCGGCCCCGCCCGCCAACCCGCGCGCCGCGCACGGCCGCTTCTGGGGTCCCCCCGCGGTGCTGGAGGCGGAGGTCGAGCAGGCGCCGCGCGGCCCGGTGAGCGTCCGGGTCGAGCACGACGGGCGCAGGACCTGGGTTTCGCTGCCCCCGGGGACCTGGCGGCTG
>CAYTJW010001149.1:0-2009 GCA_964438135.1 uncultured Thermoanaerobaculia bacterium | reverse complement strand
GCCGCACGACGACGACACCCGGGTGCCGATGGTCTTCGCCGGCGCCGGCATTCGCCCCGGCACCCACGGCCGCGCGGTCGCCTCGGTCGACCTCGCCCCGACCCTGGCGGCGCTGCTCGGGGTGCGGCCGACCGGGCCGGTGGACGGGCAGCCGCTGCCCGAGGTGGTGCCCGGCGGGGCCGCGCGCTGAGCGATGCCGGGTGCGGGGTACACTGCAGTGGTGACGCCGACCGTGCTCCTCCACCCGCTGCCGGGCGAGAAGAGGGCCCTGGTGGTGGCCCGCCTGGTGGAGCGCCTGCACCGGGACGGGCGGCGGCTGGTGGTGTGGGTGGCGGACGCGGCGCGCCGGCGGGTCCTCGACGACTTCCTGTGGACCTTCGACCAGGTGTCGTTCGTGCCCCACGCGGCGTGGGCGGGCGGCGAGGGCGAGGTGGAGGACCCGGTGGTCCTGCTCGGCGAGGCGGCCAACCCCAACCGCGCCGACGTCCTCGTCGTCGGGGACGAGCTGCCGCCGGCGGCGTGGGCGACGGCCTTCGCCGAGGTCCACGACTTCGCCCCGGCGGGGGCGGACGGCGACCAGCGGCGGGCGTGCTGGCAGGCGGCCGGGTTCGAGGCCGTCGAGACCGCCGACTGACCGGGTCGCGGGGAGGGCCCCGCTAGGCGAGGACCGGCATCCCCACCGCCTCGTCGCGGTCGACCTCGTGGTCGGTGGCGCACCGCATGCACCGGAAGAGGCTGGTCGTGCCCTGCAGTCGGTGCTCGAGCTCGCGCGCGCCGCAGCTGCCGCAGATGAAGTTGCGGGCGAAGGCCCAGTCCATGACGACCTCCTTGTGGAAGGCCGACTCCTTGTCCAGCTGCCAGGTCAGGCTGCGCTGCGGGCCCTTGGCGAGCGGCAACGGCGAGTGGAAGGTGAGCTGGAACCGGACCCTGCCCTTCTTGACCATCAGCCCGCCGCCGAAGTCGACGTCCGAGATCAGCTCGTACGGCACCGAGGTCACCGTCCCGTCACGCAGGAACAGGACCCGACGCGAGGTCAGGAGCAGCGGCCCCTCCTCGGCGGCGAGGGCGAGGAAGGGCACCTCGTCACGCAGCAGAACCTGCTCGAAGGGGGCGGTGGCGCCGGCTGCGAGCGGGTGCTTCTCGAGCTGGGCCTTGGCCCGCTGCACCCACTCCTCGCGCACCGTCATCGCCCGGGTCAGGGCCTCCTCGAGGCGAGCCTCGCGCTGCATGCGCTGGACGCTCTCCCGCTCCCACTTGGCGAAGACCAGCCCGCAGCGGGAGCACTCGACCGCGTCGGGCGGGCCGACGAAGCCGCAGGCGGGGCAGGTCAGGACCTGCACCGTCTGCATGTCGCCGCCGAGCGGCGGCGCGGTCGACGGCCGGATCTCGACCCGGACCCCGGCCTGGTCGAGGACGGAGACCACCAGCTGCGCCTTGTCCCGGTCGAGGGCCCGGAACAGGGCCTCCTTCGGTCGGCTGGCGACGTCGGCGAACTCCTGCTCGGGGTTGCCCGTCAGGCGCGACATGGCGTTGACGAAGCGCTTGCGTCCGGCCTCGGATGGGTCCCTCAGGCCCAGGAGGAGGATGTCGAACGAGTACATGGGACGGTTGGCCATGGCCTCAGCCCTCCGCGTTGGTCGCGTCATTATAGCGTGGAGCCGGTCGGCTGTGCCTGCCTACGACACGGCGCGGCGGAGGGCGTCCGCGAGGCCCGGCACCGCGAATCGGTAGCCCGCCCGCAGCAGGGCGGCCGGCCGCACGTTGGCGCTGGCCAGGAGGAGGGCGTCCGCGGCCTCCCCCAGCGCCGCCCGGGTGGCGAAGGCGGGGACCGGCAGGAGAGCGGGGCGACCGAGCACCAGGCCGAGGGCCGCGACCAGGTCGCGGCAGCGCGCTCCCTCCGGCGAGACGACGTTGACCGGGCCGCGCAGCTCCGGCCTGGCGAGGGCGTAGCGCACCACCCTCGGCACCTCGTCCAGGGCGACCCAGGGCCACCACTGCCGGCCGGGGCC
>CAYTJW010001148.1:0-2009 GCA_964438135.1 uncultured Thermoanaerobaculia bacterium | reverse complement strand
TCCACCGGCCTGCCGGATAACCCAAGTTGATCCGGCACCTGGCCCGGGCCTGCAGCGCGCTCCAGGCCGGCTGCCCCGTCTGCCCCCTGGAAGGGGGCTCCCCCGGACCCACCCGCCCAGCCAATAATGTCAACAACGCTGGACCCGGTACCGAAGCTGTCATGGATGGATCTAGGATGTGGCACCTGTCATGGATGGATCTAGCAAAGATGCGGCGGCTTGGATCTCTTCGCATGAACCGCCCCTAGGCTCTCAAGGAGTTCGTATGTCTCGCGAAAAATAGCCCGATCCAGCGGCGTCTCACCCCGACCGTTGGTTTCGTTGATTGGCGCGCCCCGCTGCACGAGAAACCTAACGACATCGAGGTTGCTCCCCTGTGCCGCAAGATGCAGGAGGTTGTGCGTCGATGCACCCAGGTCGAGACACCGCTCAAGCACAGGCAGATTCGTATACCTGGCCGCCTCCTCGGCAACACTCCGCCCAGAGGCATTCCGGGCTTCAAGGCCCCGCCGACGTACGAGTGCATCCACGTCATCGGCAGTCCCGCTCTCCCCAGTCCTCTCGATCTCATCCCGTTCCTCGGGCCCCTCACCCGGCGGGTAGGTCAAGCCATCGACGATGCTTCCCAAGCTCTGCCCGAGCCACAGCATCTCGGAGCGCTCAGGAACCACATCGTTCTCTTCATGGTCCCAATAGAACACCTCTCCTGTTCGGAGTTCGAGGAGGAAATAGTCGCCTCCGCCGCTGTTGCCGATTGCAAGGAACCCAGTCTCCCTGGGGGGAGGGAAGGCGAACAGCTGGCTTGCCATGTCTTCATCTGTCAGCGCGTAGATAATGGCAAGAGACGCGAGGATGTTCCCAGCCTCATCGATGAGGCAATTCGGCTTCGGCGCTCCACCACCCCAATGAAGCATGAATTCGCGGTAGCTCGCTGGCAACGTAACCCCATGAGCGCGCTCGAACCTCTTGATCTCATGCTCGGATGCGGGCTGCCACTTCATTCAGCTCTCCTCTTGGCGATCCTCGCTTCGAACTATCGCTGGGCGCTGTCGGGCTCCCAAGGCTCACTCCGCCTCGCCAAGGCGTTCGCCATCTGCTCTTTCAAGCTCATCCAGAGCTTCTCTCTTCTTGTCTCGCGACCCGCCGAGGGCATCCAACCACTCCTTGAATCGATCCCAGAGCCCTTCTGAGACGACCTGCCCAGTGTCCTCGACGGCCTGTGGAACCTCGACCCACCCGAGTTCGGTGTTCATCGCCACGTCAATGCCAAGCGCGGTCGCCTTGTCTTCCAGGCTCTTATCCTCCTGCAAAGCCTCAGTTGTCCTCGGAAGCACAACAGCCGCGACCGTGGTAACGAGCGTAGTAGCGAAGGCCTTTGCTCTTGCCAATGCGTTGCCGCCGGTGTGTTGATAGGCTTCGTGCACCTGCCTGTCAACCAACAGCATCCGCCCCTCGTTGTAGTCGTGATGCATCGCGTATTGCTTCTGCAGGGCGGCGATTTGCTCATCAGTAAGAGCGTTCAGGCTCTGGTACTCCTTCCACGCCTTGGTCACGTCCGCCTTCGACTTCCCAGAGAAACCCCCGATGGGCACTTCGCCCAGGACCACCCCGTAGTTGGCCCGCTCGAACTCGACATAGCCCTTTTCGTTGAACGGCACTTCCAAGCCTGGGAAGCGTCGATCGAGTGCGCTCAACAGCTCATGCGACACCCCAGACTCGTTCCGCAGGATCTCAGTCGAGATACTCCGCTCCTTGAACTTGAGGTTCCTGATGGCCCTTCCGCCGACGCGAAATGCCTCCTCGACTGCCGTCAGAGCCCTCCGCCCGCGACCTTGCAGCCCCATCGGATCGGTCCCCATATGTGGCGCCCATCCGACGAAGGCGTACAGGTTGGGAGAGTCGACGGCGCCGACGGGGTCCTCGCTGAGCCAGGAGGCGTTCCTGGCGTCGTACCAACGTGCTCTTGCGTAGCTGAGCCCAGTGACCGGATCAGTCCAGAGGCCCTGGAA
>CAYTJW010001147.1:0-2011 GCA_964438135.1 uncultured Thermoanaerobaculia bacterium | reverse complement strand
GACGCGGTCGGCCAGCTGCTCGGCCAGCTCGGGCAGCTGGGCCAGGACCTGGCTCAGGCCGTCCTCGCCGATCTCCACCACCTCCAGGGCGCTGGTGGCGGTGACCGTCGCCAGCCGGGCGGTGCCGGTCAGGAAGGCGACCTCGCCGAAGGCCTGGCCGGGGCCGCAGCGCAGCAGCTCGGTCGCCGCGCCGCCGCGCACCTGGGTGACGACGGCGGTGCCGGCGGCGATGGCGTACATGGCGGTCGACGAGTCCCCCTCCCGCACCACCGCCTCGCCGGGGGCGAAGCGCAGCCGGCGCGAGGCCCGCGCCAGCGAGACCAGGGTGTCGGCCGGCAGGCCGGCGAACAGCTCGCACGCCTCGAGCGCGCCGCACACGGCCGCGACCTGGTCGACCGCCGGGCGGCGCGGGGCGGCGTGCACCGTGCGCTGCGGGAAGGGGATCTCGATGCCGGCCCGCCCCAGGGCCGAGTAGGCACGGCTGAGCACCTCGCTGCGCAGGCGGGTGTCGGAGAAGGCGTGGCGGCTCCACACCCGCACGGCGTAGACGATGCCGTTGTCGGCCAGGTCCTGGGTGAGGACCATCGGCGCCGGCGCGACCTCCACCCCGGGCACGTCGCGCACCGCCTCCAGCAGCACCCGGTGAACCCGGTCCGGGGGGGCGTCGTAGCTGGCGGACAGGGTGATCTCGACGCCCACCGGCCGGGTGCCGTCGCCGAGCAGGGTGACCCGCTCCTCGGTCATCTTCGAGTTGGGGATCACGACCAGCTCGTGCAGGGTCGTGCGCAGCACCACCGACCGCCAGCCCGGCGCCACCACCTCGCCGACCACGTCGCCGACCCGGACCCACTCCCCGGCCTTGAGCCGCCCCTCCCACACCACCGCCAGGCCGGCCAGCAGGTTGCCGATGGTCTGCTGCAGCGACAGGCCGACGATGACCGTGATCACCGCCGAGGTGGCGAACAGGGCGCCTACCTCGAGGCCGAGGACGGTCTTGAGCACGGTGGCGATGAGGGCCAGGTTGACGACCAGCGACACCAGGTCGCGCACCAGGTGCGGCACGACCAGGCCGAGGCGGCGACCGAGCACCCAGTCGAACACCAGCAGCACCAGCACCCGGCCGGCGAGGTAGCCGAGCACCACCAGGAAGGCGACGTCGGCCGCGCTCGCCCAGGTGGTCCCCTCGAGGTGGAGCGCCTCGACCAGGCCGAGGCCGGCGGCGGCCAGGGCGAGGCAGACGAAGGGCAGCGCCAGCAGGCGCAGCAGGCGCAGGAACGGCAGCCGGCCGAGGACGACCAGCAGGGCGGCGGAGGCGGCGGTCACCAGGTAGGGCGACATGGCCCACAGTGTCGCACGGCCGGGCCGGGGCGCACCACCGGCGGCCGCCGGCTCGAGCCAGCCCTCACCCGGGCCGCGACCACGGCTGCTCGACGCCGTGGCGGACGGCGGGCAGGGCGGCGGCGAGGAGGTCGAGCAGGTCCTCCCAGCCGCAGAGCCGCCCCAGGACGCGGCCGACGCGGGCCAGGCACGCCGCGACCCGGACGGCGACGACATCGGGGCCGCTCCGCTGCGCGCGCGCCTCGAGCTCGCCGGCCTGGGCCAGCGAGCGCTGCAGCGTGGCCTCCAGCAGGTGACGCCCGAAGCTCGGGCCCGGCCGACCCACGCGCTCGAAGTGGGCGCCGACGGCAGCGCAGAGCTCCGCGCCCAGGGCGAGATCCACGTCGCCGTCGGACAGGAGCGTCGCCAGGTCGCAGGCGTGGGAGCCGACGACCGCATCCTCGGAGCCCAGCAGCACCAGCTC
This sequence comes from uncultured Thermoanaerobaculia bacterium, assembly GCA_964438135.1. Lineage (GTDB taxonomy): Bacteria > Acidobacteriota > Thermoanaerobaculia > Thermoanaerobaculales > Sulfomarinibacteraceae > CAYTJW01. The sequence continues at coordinate 210 of CAYTJW010001147.1, read as the reverse complement.
GCCACCGTCCACGACCCGCAGGTTGCCGGCCGTGAAGTCACCGTGGACGAGGGTCGTGGGGTGGCTGGCCACGGTCTCGGCCAGGTGGTCGATCGCCCAGCCCACCGCCAGCGACGCGCCCTCGTTGACCCCCCGCGGTCGGAGCAGGTGGTCGACGAAGCGCCGCGCCGCGCCGCGGTAGTCGTCGGCGCCGAGGCGGCGGCGGAAGGC
>CAYTJW010001146.1:0-2011 GCA_964438135.1 uncultured Thermoanaerobaculia bacterium | reverse complement strand
GCCCCGCCCGCGTCGCGGCCGCCGAGCGGGAACGGCGGCGGCGGCCAGCGGCCGACGATCTCCCGCACCACGTCGGCGAGCGGCCCGGAGTCGGACAGGCGCCGCTCGGCCTCGGGGTCGGAGTGGTCGCCGAGGAGGGTGGCGCAGGAGCCGGCGGCCTCGTCGCCCGCTGCGCCCGGCTCGGTGCCGCCGGCCCCGCCGCCGGTCCCGTGGGCGGGCCTGTCGCCGCCCGGCTCGGCCGCCCGCACGCGGCACTCCGCCCCGCGCAGCAGGTCGACGATCTCCTGGTAGGTCGGCATCCCGCGCGGGTCGAGCCCCTCGCCGCTCGGCGCCCTGGGGTAGAGCTGGCGCAAGATCGTGGCGGCGCGGGCCGGCAGGTCGGGGTAGACCGGCGCCGACGGCCAGCCGAGCGGCGGGCGCAGGAGCAGGGCCGGGAACAGGTCGGGCGGGTTCAGCGCCTCGAGGAAGCCGCGGTACTCCGGGCCGCGGAACTGCCACGCCAGGCCGGCGTTGACGACCGCGTCGAAGGCGACGTTGTCGGCCGCGTCGGCGCGCGGGCAGAGGGTGGTGTGGGCGAGGATGACGTGCCACAGCTCGTGCATCACGAGCAGGAAGAGGTGCTCGTCGCGGCGGCACGAGGCGGCGACGAAGTCCGGGTTCAGGAGCAGGCGCGGCCGGTCGGTGCAGGTCACGGCCGCGGTCGGCACGTCGCGGCTGGCGGTCACGGCCACCAGGCGGCAGAAGGTCTCCATCTCGAACGACGCCGCCGGCAGGCAGGCGACGATGCGGGCGGCGAGGGCCTCGCCCTCGCCCGGGTCGTCGAATCGCAGTCTCACGGCATCACCTCCATCCGGTCCGCTCGGCCAGGGCGACCAGGCGCTCGTCCTGGGTCGCCAGCGAGCGGAGCAGGTGCTCGGGCTCGGTCGACAGCGGCCAGCGGGGCAGCAGCAGGGCGCCCCGCGACCGGCCGACGACGTTGAGGACGGCGTGCTCGTCCGTGGCCACCCGGACCTCGGGCCGGGCCAGCCCCGGCGGCGGCGCGAGCGCGTCCTCGACCCACGGGAAGACCATTGCCGCGCCGGTGAAGAGCTCGCCCTGCCACATGCGGTCGGCGGTCTCGAGGTGCTCGGCGCCCAGCTCGCGGGCGCCGGCGTCGGCGGCCAGGCAGGGGGCGGCCAGCGCGAGGTCGAAGCGGACGATGAGCGGGCCGATCGCCGCCCGGTAGGCGTCGACGCGGGTGGCCGGCGGGCACGACATGTTGTGCAGCAGCCGCGGCGCGAGCGCCTCTGCCCGGCTCATGGCGCAGACCCCGCCGCGGCGAGCCCGAAGTCGGCCGCGAGGCGGAGCAGACGTTCCACCTCCTCGCGCCAGTCGGCCTTGAGCCAGAGCTCGGGGAAGCCGGCGACCAGGAAGTTGCGCAGCGGCACCACGGCCTCCTCGCCCTCGGGGAGGCGGGCGAGGTAGGCGCTGATCTCGCGCCAGCGGTCGGCCGCGATCCCCCCCATGCTCACCTTCTCGTGCCGCCAGCCCGGCGACAGGACCCGGGCGGACAGGGTGGCGAGCGGCTCCCAGGCGGCCGGGGTCAGGTCGCGGCGGTCGTGGAAGGCGAGGAACAACGTGGTGGCCACGGCCACCCGGGCCGCGTCGTGCGGCTGCTCGGCGAGGGCGCGGGTGACCAGGCGGGCGAGGTCCGAGTCGGGCAGGCCGAGCTCGTCGGCCAGCCGCACCCGGCGCACCGGGTCGGGCTCCTCGAGCACCCGCCGCCAGGGCGACTCGGGGTCGGTGGCGGCGATCTGCCAGGCGGCGGCGTGGACGGCGAGGACCTTGGACGCCGGCGGGGGCTCCGCCTCGGCGGTCTGTGGCAGGCCGTTGCGCAGGGCGAGCAGGGCGCTCTGCTCGAGCGGGCAGGGGGCGCAGCCGAGGGCGAGGCGGGCGGCGTGGACCGCGGCGAAGGAGCGGAACAGCATCCGGCAGCGGCGGGCGGAGACCGCCAGGTTGGCCCGGCCGAGGC
>CAYTJW010001145.1:0-2015 GCA_964438135.1 uncultured Thermoanaerobaculia bacterium | reverse complement strand
CGGCCAGCGGGCCCGCGCGCTCTTCGCCCAGGGTCGCTTCGCGGCCGCCGAGCTGGCGGTGCTCGAGGCGCTCCGGCTCGAGCCCGGCGACGCCGGCCACCACCTCCTCCTCGCCCGGCTGCTCGCCGCCTGCGAGCGCAACCGCGACGCGCTGCGAGAGGTGGAGCGAGCCCTCGCCCTGGACCCGGACGACACCGGCGCCCACCAGCTCCGCGCCCGCCTCCTGCTGCGGGTCCGACCCCGCCACTGGCAGCTGTCGGAGGAGGCCGCCCGCCGCGCCGTGGAGCTCGACCCCGACGACGCCCGGGCCCACGCCGTCCTCGGCGCGGTGCGCCTCCGCGCCGGTCGCCTCGACGAGGCCGAGGAGCGCTTCCGCGCCGCCCTGCAGATCGACCCGTTCGACCCCGTCGCCCGCTCCGGCCTGGCCGAGGTGGTCATGGGCCGGCACTGGTTCTACCGCCCCTTCCTCCGCTTCTCGCTGTGGATGGAGCGGTCCGGCCGCGGCGAGAGGGTGGCGGTCATCGTCGGCCTGTGGGCGCTGTACTCCGCGGCCCGGGCGGCCACCGCCGACCTGCCCGACCTCGAGCCGGCGCGGACGGCGATGACCGCGCTCTACCTGGGCTTCTGCGCCTACACCTGGTTCGCCACCCCGGTGACGACCTGGATCCTGTCCCGTCACTACCCCTGGCTCCGGGAGCTCGGCTCATGAGCGACCTGCTCGAACGGACCCTGCTCGGCCTCCGCCAGGCGCTGGCGGTCAGCCCCGACAACGCCCCCCTCTGGCTGCAGGTGGCCGAGATCCTGCTCGAGCTCGGCCGCAGGAACGAGGCGGAGGAGGCGGCGCGCGAGGCCGCCCGCCTGGCCGGCGACGGGGAGACCCGGGACCGGGCCAGGGCCATCCTCGGCAGCCTCGCCCCGCAGCCACCCGAGCCCGAGAACGGGGGCGGCCGCGTCCTGCGCCTGGTCCGCGGCGCGAAGACGGCCGACGAGGAGCCGCTCACCCACCTCGAGCGGGAGCGCGTCACCTTCGCTGACGTCGGCGGCCTCGACCAGCTCAAGGAGACGATCCGGCTGCGGATCGTGCTGCCGTTCGAGCGCCCCGAGGTCTTCGAGGCCTACGGCAAGAGGCGCGGCGGCGGCATCCTCCTCTACGGCCCGCCCGGCTGCGGCAAGACCCTGCTCGCCCGCGCCACGGCCGGGGAGTGCAACGCGGCCTTCCTCAACGTCGCCATCGACTCGGTGCTCGACATGTGGTTCGGCGAGAGCGAGCGCAAGCTCGCGGCGGTCTTCGAGCAGGCCCGGGCCAAGGCCCCGTCGGTGCTGTTCTTCGACGAGCTCGAGGCGCTCGGCGGCAGCCGCCAGCAGCTGCGGGCGAGCCCCGGCAAGACCCTGGTCAACCAGCTCCTGGCCGAGCTGGACGGGGTCGCGGGCGCCAACGACCGCACCCTCGTCATGGCCGCCACCAACGCGCCGTGGTACGTGGACGCGGCGCTGCGGCGGCCGGGCCGCTTCGACCGGGTGGTCTTCGTCCCGCCGCCGGACCGGGCGGCGCGGGTCGAGATCCTCCGCCTCCACCTCCGCCGCCGCCTGTGCTCACCGGCGCTGGACCTGCCGCAGCTGGCCGCTTCGACCGAGGGGTTCTCGGGCGCCGACCTCCTCGACCTGGTCGAGCGGGCGGTCGAGGCCCCCCTGCGCGAGGCCCTCGCGGGCAGGGAGATGCGCCCTCTCGCCGCGGCCGACCTCAAGGCCGCCCTGGCGGCAACCCGGCCCACCACCGCCGAGTGGTTCGCGACGGCCCGGAACTACGCCACCTTCGCCAACACCGGTGGCCTCTACGACGAGCTCCTCGCCTACCTCGAGCAGCGGCGGTAGCGCGGCGCGGGAGCTGCAGGGTCCCTCCCGGTCGTTCGAGACGCGTTCTCCCGCCCCCGTTCCACGGCCCGCCCGCCGGGCCGCGGTAAGGGATAGTCATTTCCTTTCCCCGGGTTGAGTGTACACCCGTCCCGGTGGGCGTG
>CAYTJW010001144.1:0-2017 GCA_964438135.1 uncultured Thermoanaerobaculia bacterium | reverse complement strand
GAGCTGGCGCGGGCGCGACGCCTGCGCCTCGAGGGGGTGACGCGCCACGGCGACGACGTCGAGCTGCGGGCCGTGGTGGCCGAGGAGGCGGATGTTCACCGGGTTGATTGAGGTGCTCGGCACGGTCCGCAGCGGACCCCGGTCGACGCGCGGTGCCCGGCTCGAGGTCGCCGTCTGCTGGCCCGACGGCGAGCCGCCGGCGGGCGGGGACAGCGTCGCCGTCGACGGGGCGTGCCTGACGGCGACCGCCTCGTCGGCGACCGGCTTCGCCGCCGACCTCTCGCCGGAGACGCTGCGGCGGACCACCCTGGGCGAGGTGCGACCGGGCGAGCCGGTCAACCTGGAACGGGCGCTGCGGCTCGGCGGGCGGCTCGGCGGTCACCTCGTGCAGGGCCACGTCGACGGCGTCGTGCGCCTGCTCGAGACGAGGCCCGAGAGCGGCTTCGCGAGATGGCGGCTGAGCCTGCCGGAGGAGCTGGCGCCACAGGTGGCGGAGAAGGGCAGCGTGGCGGTGCACGGCGTCTCCCTGACCGTCACCCGGGTCGGCGGCGGGTGGTTCGAGGTGGCGCTGATCCCGGCCACCCTCGCGCACACCACGTTGGGTCGGGCGCGGGTCGGCAGCCGGCTCCACCTCGAGACCGACGTGCTCGCCAAGTACGTGGCCCGCGCCTTCCGCTCAGTCGGCCCGTCAGCCCTGGAGCTCGAGTTCGGCGGGGAGCAGGGCCGTGCGTAGGGTCGAGCCCGCCTTCCCCGACCTCTTCCCCATCACCCACCTGGTGCGACCGGGCTACCTGCCCGGGGACAGCGTCAGCCTCGACCCGATCCGGATGAGCGTCGTCTGGGGGGACGACCCGCGTCGGACCCTGCCCCGCGACGCCACCGTGCCGCGCGAGCCGGTGCGGGCCATCGTCTTCGCGCGGGTGGCGCGCGACCGCGCCGAGGTGGTGCGCCGCCTGCTCGAGCGCGGCAGCTCGGTGCTGCTGGTGCTCGACGACCCCGCGGTCGGGCCCGCCGACCTCGGGCTCGAGGCCGCCACGTCCTCCGGCGGCGTCGTCCCGCTGCTGCCGGTCCTGCCCTCGCCGCTCGCCGACGGCCTGCCCGTGCCGACCACCTGGAAGGCTTGGGGCTGGGGCGCGATCCTCGGCCTGTTCCCCTTCCCCGACGCCGGGACGGAGCTGGAGAGACGGGTCGCGCAGCTGGGCGCAGCGGGGGCGCGCTTCGCCCTGGCCGCACCGCTGCTGCTGACGCCCAAGGACCGTCACCGCATCCTCGACGCCTGCGACGGCGAGGGCGAGCAGGAGCGGCTCGCCAACTGCCTGTTCCACGCCGACCCGAGCCGTGGCCTGCACGCCCTCGAGCGGCGAGCCGGGGTCGCGGTCGAGGCCGCCGGCATGGAGCCGTTCCTGGCCAGCCTGGCGCAGCGCGGGCTCGACGCCGGAGCGGTTCGCACCGCCTCCCTGATGCGGCTGTGGGCGCGGCGGCTCGACCAGTCGCACGAGGAGAGCTCGTGGGGCTGGCGCCTGCGTCGCGCCGCCAGCGCCCTCGAGCGCCTGCCCCGCGACCCGCACGTGCTGGCCGCCGAGGACAACCTGCGCATCGTCCCCGGCTTCGACCCCTGGGTCGAGAGCTTCACCCGCGCCCTGTGGGACGGGGGCGAGCCGGTCGACTCTGCCTGGCGGCGGTGGGCCGGCCTCGAGGAGGAGTGACGGCCTGGCGCCTGGTCGCGGACGGCGACTGCCGCGGCGCCGTCAACATGGCGCGCGACCTGGCCCTGCTCGAGGCGGTGAGCGCGGGCGCCGCCGCCCCCACCCTGCGCCTCTACGGCTGGCGACCGCCCTGCCTGTCCCTCGGCCGCCACCAGGATGCGAGCGTGGCGGACGTCGGCGCCTGCCGCCGCCGCGGCGTCGACGTGGTGAGGCGGCCGACCGGCGGCCGCGCCCTGCTCCACCACCTCGAGCTGACCTACGCCGTGGTCGCCCCCCTCGGCCGCGAGCCGCTGCCGCGCGCCCTGCCCGAC
>CAYTJW010001143.1:0-2018 GCA_964438135.1 uncultured Thermoanaerobaculia bacterium | reverse complement strand
CTCGCCCGGGGCCGACCCCGCGGCGGTCGGCGACCAGGTCTTCGCCCTGGCCGTGGCCCTCTTCGACGAGGCCGACTACGACTCCGCCCGCCCGCTCCTCGAGCAGGCGCTGGCCCTGCGCGAGCTGGCCTTCGGGCCCGACCACCCGCTGGTGGCGGAGTGCCTGCACGAGCTGGGCTCGCTCCTGCACACCCTCGACCGGGTGGAGGAGGCCCGAGGCCTCTACGAGCGGGCGCTCGCGATCCGGGAGCGGGCCCTGGGCCCGGGCCACCCGCAGGCGGCCGAGACCGTGGCCAACCTCGGCTCCCTGCTGGTCACCGCCGGCGAGCTGGGGGAGGCCCGCCTGCTCCTCGAGCGGGCGCTCGCGATCCGCCGGCGCGAGCTCGGGCCGGACGACCCCCTGGTGGCCGACGTGCTGGCCAGCCTGGGCGGCCTCGAGTACATGGCCGGCAACCTCGCCCGGGCGCGCGACCTGTTCGAGGAGGTCGTGGCGATCCAGGACCGGGCACTGGCGCCCGCCGACCCCCAGCGCACCCTCGGCCTCAACAACCTGGCCGCGGCCGAGGTCGCCCTCGGCGAGCTCGGGCACGCCCGCGACCTGCTCGGCCAGAGCCTCGCCATCCAGCAGGCGTCCCTGGGCGAGGACCACCCGGAGCTGGCGGAGACCCTCGGCAACCTCGGCGCCGTGGCCTTCCGGCAGGGCGACTTCGCCGCCGCGCGGCCCTACATGGAGCGGGCCCTGGCGATCGACGAGAGGGCCTTCGGCCCGGACGACTCGCGGGTGGCCGGCGACCTCAACAACCTCGGGCTGCTGCTGGCGACCCTCGGCGACCCGGCCTCCGCCCGGCCCCTCTACGAGCGCGCCCTGGCGATCAAGCGCGCGACGCGCGGCCCCGACCACCCGCAGGTGGCGACCAGCCTCAACAACCTCGCCCTGCTCCTGGCCGACCTCGGCGACCTGGCCGGCGCCCGCGCCCTGGACGAGGAGGCGCTCGAGATCAGCCGCTCCCGCCTCGGGCCCGACCACCCCGACGTCGCCGCCGGCATGAACAACCTGGCCCTGGTGCTGCAGCGGCAGGGCGACCTCGAGGGCGCCCGCGACCTCTACCGGCAGACGGTCGAGCTGCGCCAGCGGGTCCTCGGCCCGGCTCACCCCGACCTCGCCAACACCCTCCACAACCTGGCCGGCCTGGAGGCCGACGCCGGCGACGGCGCCGCGGCGCGCGCGCTGTACGAGCGCGCGCTCGCCATCCGCCGGGCGACCCTCGGCCCCGACCACCCGCTCCTCGCCCTCGAGCTGCGCTCGCTCGGGGTGCTGGACTGGCGGCAGCACGGGCCGCGCCGGGCCGAGCGCCGGCTGCTCGAGTCGTCCCGGGTCGTCGACCGCCACCTGGCGCTCGTGCTCCCCTCCCTGGCGCTGGCGGAGCAGCGGGCGTTCCTGGACCGCCAGGTGCCGCCGCAGATCTCGCTCCTGCTGTCCTCGTGCGACAGCGGGCGGCGGCTCGCCCGGGCCTACTCGCTGGTGCTGCGGTGGAAGGGGCTGCTGGTGGACTCTCTGCAGCGCCGGGCGGCGGTGGCGCGCCTGAGCCGGGACCAGGCCCACGCGGGCGAGGTGGAGGCGCTCCTGGCCTCCCGGCGCGAGGTCGCGGCCTGGTTCCACCGCGCCGGCGCGGAGCCGGCGGCCGAGTGGGAGTCTCGCTGGCGGGAGCTCACCGCGCGCAAGGAGCGGCTCGAGCGGGAGCTCGCCCGGGCCCTCGGCGACGGGGCGCCCGCGCTCTCGCTGGCGGGCCTGGACCTGGAGCGCCTGCGCCTGGCCCTGCGGCCGCGCGAGGCGCTGGTCGACGTCTACCGCCACGCCTCCTACCGGGCTGGCGTCCGCGACGGCGACCGCTACTCGGCCGTGGTCACCGGACGCACCGGTGGCCCGACCCTGGTCGACCTCGGCGACGCCGACGAGGTCGACCGGGCGGTCGGTCGGCTCGGCCTGGCGGTGCGCGACCCGGGCGCGGCGACCAGGC
>CAYTJW010001142.1:0-2023 GCA_964438135.1 uncultured Thermoanaerobaculia bacterium | reverse complement strand
AACCCGCCGACCAGGGCGCCGGCGCCGGCGCCCAGCAGCGTCCCGGCCGCCGCCTCCCGCAGCAGCGCCGGCCCGAACCAGGCGAGGGTCGGCCGCGCGGCCTGGAGCGAGCGGATGGTCACCGCCATCGACTGCGCCGCCACGCTCTCGCCGAGACCGAGGACCAGGGTCAGGAAGAAGGCCAGGACCAGGGTCGCCGCGAGGGTCGCCTCGAACCGGCCGGCGACCAGGGCGCAGGCGGTGCCGCCGGCGACCGTGGTCAGGAGCCAGGGGAAGCGGCGGCGGAAGGCGAGCCACGGCGACGCGTCCCGGAGCTGGCTGACGCGGACGCCGATCGACTCGAACAGCTCGTTCGCCTGGCGCCGCTCGGTGAGGTCGAAGACCTCGTCGGTGAACAGGGCGACGTCGACCGCACCGACGACCCGGCGCTCCTCGTCGACCACCGGCAGGGCGAGGAAGTGGTGGAGCGCGAACAGCTCGCAGACCTCGAGCACGGTGGCGCCGCGGGGCACGGCCACGGCCCGGTCGACCATGATCTGCTCCACGGTCTGCCCCAGGCCGCTGGTCAGCAAGCGGCGGACCGGGACCACCCCGACCAGGCGCTCGGCCTCGTCGACCACGTAGAAGTACACGATCCGCTCGCCCAACCCCTGGCGGCGGATCGACTCGAGCGCCTCGCTCACGGTCAGCGACCGCGGCAGGGTGCTCACCTCGCGCCGCATGTGCAGCTCCACCGGGTCCCTGAGGTTGTCGCCTGGTCTCACGCCCCTCCCCCCGGCGGCCGACCGGACCTGCCGCGCGGCGCGCCCAGCTCCCAGACTACCAGCCACGGCCGCGACGGGCGACCTCAGCCGGCCGTGGCGCCGTCGCTGCGGAAGGTCAGGGTGCGGCGGTCCTTGTAGACGCCCGGGAACGGCAGCACCCGGTTGTGCATCACCACGTACACGCCCGGGCGCAGCAGCTTGGCCGCGAGCAGGGCCTCGGTGACGTTCTGCAGCGCGTCGGAGTCGCGGAACTGGTAGGGGCGCATGGCGCCGGTCAGAATCACCGGGATGGCGAGCCCGGTTAGCCGCTCGTGGAGCAGGTCGCCGGTGCGCGACAGGGTGTCGGTGCCGTGCAGCACGACCACCGCCTCGGAGGAGGGCAGCACGTCCTCCACCGCCCGCACGATCCGTTGCCGGTCGTCGTCGGTCATCTCCAGCGAGTCCATGGCCATCACCGCCACGTGGCGGACGAACAGGTCGGGCAGGCGGAGGGTGTTGAGGATCTCCTCCAGCACCGAGCGCGCGTTGCGCAGCGAGCCGTCGAACTCGTTGTAGGTCTTCTCGATCGTGCCGCCGGTGGTGAGAATGGTGATCTTCATGCCCCGCACTCTACCTCCACCTCCCCGTTCCCGTACCCGTACCCGTACCCGAGGGCCCCTCGCACCGGGGGCCGGCGAGCGGGCGGCGCCGGTCCAGGTCGAGGTCCAGGTTCGCGTCGAGGTCCACGTCCAGGTCCACGACCACGTCCACGTCCCGGGTGCTCGGGGGGGGGGCGGGGGAGCTGACAGCTGAACGCCGACAGCTGACAGCTCACCCAGACCAGGCCCCGCTGGGGCCGTGGCCGCTCAACCTCCGGGAGAGCTTGCGGATGCGCTACACTCGGCCCGCCGCCGCTCCGGGCGGAGCGGGGCCCGCTCGCCATGCACGACGCCGGCGCCCACGCCCTCCTCGTCCAGGCCCTGGCCCTGATCGCGGCCGCCCTCGCCCTCGGCACGCTGACCACCCGCCTGCGCCTCGGCGCCGCGGTGGGCTACGTCGCCGCCGGCGCCCTGCTCGGCCCGGGCGGCTTCGGCCTGGTCGGGCACGGCGCGGCGCTGTCGAGCCTCGCCGAGCTGGGCGTGACCCTGCTCCTGTTCACGGTCGGGCTGGAGGTCCCGTGGCGCGTGCTGCGCCGGATGGGCGGCGCCGCCGCCCTCGGCGGCGGCGGCCAGATCGCCCTCACCCTGCTGCTCGGGCTGGTCGCGGCCGGCGCCGCCGGC
>CAYTJW010001141.1:0-2024 GCA_964438135.1 uncultured Thermoanaerobaculia bacterium | reverse complement strand
TGGCCAGCAAGCCGGGCCTGCTCGCGGTGCTGGGGCTGGTGTTCGCCGTCAACTGGCTGGAGACGGCCGTCGAGGGGTGGCTCCAGCGCGACCTCGGCGTCGGCACCGCCCTCGGCTTCCGGCTGGCCGAGGCGGCGCAGGCGGTGGAGGGCGGCCTGTCGTTCGAGGGTCACGACGCGACCGGCCCACTGGCGGTCTACGGCTACTCGGTGTCCTACTTCTTCCTGCTGCCGCTGCTGGCCGCGCTGCTGCTCGTCGCCCTCGCCCTCCGGCCCGAGGTGAGGCCGCTGCGGGTGCTGGTGCTGAGCGTCGCCCTCACCTACGCGGTCAGCCTGCCGTTCTTCCTCTTCTTCCCGGTGCCGGAGCGGTGGGCCTACCCGGACTCCGGGGCGATGCTGCTGTCGGACCTCTGGACCTCGCGCCTGATCGAGGCCTTCCGCCCCATCTCGGCCCTCGACAACTGCTTCCCCAGCTCGCACGTGTCGCTGACGGTGGTGCTGCTGCTGGTGTGGTGGCTCGAGCGCGTGCCGCTGCGCGCGGCCGTGCTGCCGCTCGGCGCGACCGTGGTCCTGTCGACCTTCGTGCTCGGCATCCACTGGCTGCCGGACATCATGGCCGGCCTGGCGGTGGGGGTGCTGGCGGTCGCCCTCGCCCGCCGCCTCGACCGGCGGCTGGCGGGCGGGTGAGAGCGGCGGGGCAAGGGCAGAGGGCGCGCCGACCCGATTGACCGTGCTTTCGGGCTGCGGTACCGTGATGACGCATCGCGGCACGACGGGTCGACCCGCGGCCGCTCGACTCACCGCGGCGGCGCCAGACCGCCGCCCGTTCGAGGGGGGTGTCCCGTGCTTCGTTCCCTGCAGCTCGCCTTCGTCCTGGTCCTGGTCGCCGTCGCCGCCCAGGCCGGCGTCCCCGGTCGCGGCGTGCCGGCCAAGCCGGTCTCGAGCGCGCCGGCGCCGCCGCCGGATGCGGCCAAGATCCTGGCCGGCGGCGACACCTGTGCCACCGCCACCGTCATCCCGTCGCTGCCGTACAGCGACAACGGCACCACCGCCGGCTTCAGCAACGACTACAACGAGGACTGCCCCTTCACCGGCAGCACCGCGCCGGACGTGGTCTACTCGTACAGCCCGGCCGCCGACGTCCTGGTCGACATCGACCTCTGCACCGGCCCGACCGAGTACGACACCAAGGTCTTCGTGTACGAGGACGCCTGCCCGGGGACCGTCGCCGGGTGCAACGACGACGCCTGCGAGTCCTCGTTCCCCGCCCCCTTCGTGTCCCGGCTCGCGTTCGTCCCCCTCACCGGCGGCCACACCTACTACATCGTCGTCGACGGCTACGACGGCGGCTCCGCCGGCGTCTACTACCTCGACGTCGACGTCAGCCCGCCGCCCCCGGCCTGCGACCCCACCGACCTCCTCCACGGCCAGCCGCCGGAGCTGCCCACCGACCAGTTCGCGGCCTATGTCAGCGGCTCGGCCCCCTGGGAGCCGAGCACGACCTGGGACGACTTCGACGGCACCAACCTGTCCATCACCGGCCTCGCCTGGTGGGGCCTGAGCGTCGACAACCTTGAGGGCTGGGTGGCCTGCGACCCGACCGGCGTGACCTACGACGTCCGCTTCTTCGACGACTCGGCCGGCCAGCCGGGCGCCGAGATCTGCGCCTACCCCGGCGTGTCCCCGAGCTTTGCCTTCACCGGGTTCTACTACGACGACGCCTTCGAGCTGGTGGCGTGGCAGCTCGACCTGGCGCCGGCCTGCGAGCCGACCGGCGTGGCCTGGGTCTCGGTCAAGACCCTGGCCAACGCCGACAACTGCAACCTCGCCTGGATGAGCGGCACCGGCGGCGACGGCGCCGCCTGGCAGGTTGTCGGGGCGCCGACCCGGGTCGCGATCCCGGACGACCTCGCCTTCTGCCTCCACGGCGTGGCGGTGCCGGTCGAGCTGCAGTCGCTGACCGCCGAGTAGGACGTCCTCGCCGCAGAGCCACGAGGCGCCCCGGCGCGAGGCCGGGGCGCAGGT
>CAYTJW010001140.1:0-2026 GCA_964438135.1 uncultured Thermoanaerobaculia bacterium | reverse complement strand
ACCCCGGCCGGCGTCTCCGGGCAGCGGTCGAGGCGGTCGGGGACCGAGTCGCCGTCGCGGTCGTGGTCGAGGAACACGGTGTCCACGAGGGCGCCGAAGGCCTTCGCCTCGCTGAGCTCGGCCGCCCGGGCGGCGACGCCGCACCCGCCGACCTCGACCAGGCGCTCGAGGGCGACGGCGCCGGCGGGGTCGTCGCCGACGAGGACGGTCGAGATGCAGAGGCGCTCGCCGAGGCCGGCCTTGAGCGCCCGCGCCGCCTCCACCGCTCGGTCGCCGGTCGAGAGGCCGTCGCTGATGACGAGCACGGCCGCGCCGCGCTCGGCCCGCGTCAGGTCAGAGCCGGCCAGGGCGAACGCCGCGTCCAGCCGGCTGGGGCCGCCGGAGCAGCGCAGCCGGTAGGTGGCCTGGGTGAAGTCGCGGCGGGAGAACCGGGTCGGCCCGTAGAGGCGGGCGGCGTCGCCCGCGGGGAGGCAGGGGGCCGGGCCGAAGGTGATCAGCCCTGCGTGCCAGGGGAGGTCGGGCAGGGTCAGGGCCAGGGACCGGGTCAGGCGCTGCGCCGTGTCCTGCTTGACCTCGCCGCCGGCCAGGTCGGCCATCGACCGGGAGCAGTCGACGACCACGGCGAACACGTCCACTCGCGCCTCCGCCGTCCCTTGCGGCAGCTCGCCGGGCAGGCTGACCGGGCGGGGGGCGCCGGTGCACCCGACCGCGACCACCACCGTCGCCACCACGACCCAGGATGCCCGTCGCGCCATGCCGCGTGCCCGCCAATCCCCGCCCCGGGCGTCACGACCTCCCGGCGCGGCGCGACCATCTTAGCGGGGCCCTCCCGGCCGGTCGAGGCATGCGGCCGGGTCGGTCTCGCCGCCACGTCGTCGCGGCGCGGGCCGAATGGGCCGTCACGGAGCTCCGCAGATGGGGTGAGGCCTGGCGCGAGGCGGGTCGGGGTGGGTGACAGCCTGGGCAGCGGCGGGTGCGGCTGGCCGGCGTGGGTCCGGCCCGGCCGCTGCCCACCGTCACAGCCGGATGGCGAGGCCGACGCGGCCCTCGAACTGGATCGTGCCGCCGCCGGAGACGCCGAGGATGCAGCTCCCCCCGCCGCAGAAGGCGCCCCCGCCGCCGAGCTCGAGGATGCCGAGGCCGAGGCCCTCGACGCGGAGGGCGACCCGGTCCGACAGCGGCACCCGGGCGCCGCCGCCGAAGGCGAGCGAGAAGAAGCCGCGCACCCCGTAGCCGGGCAGGTCGGGGTCGAGGAAGGCGCCGCCGACGTAGCCGGTGACGAAGCCGCGCAGGCGGGGCTGGCCCCACGAGTAGGTGCCGCCGAGGTGGGCGTAGTCGACGGCGAAGCCGACCGTCATGGCCGGCTCGAGCGGCGGCTGGTCGAGGGTGGTGACCTCGCTCTCCTGGTGGCTGAGGTTGAGCTCCAGGACGCGGTCGGCGTCGAGCGGCCAGCCGACCACCAGGCCGAACGACGGCGTCGCGTCGAGCGTGTAGCTGGCGGCGCTGCTCGGGTCGTCGAGCTGGCCACCGGTGCGGAAGCCCACGAGTGGGGTCAGCTCGAAGTCGGCGGCAGCGGCGGCGGTTGCGGTCAGGGCGACCGCCGCCAGGACGGCGAGGGTTCTGGGCGTCACGGTGGTCTCCTCCCCGGCGGGCCTGCGCCCGGACGAAGGACGGCGTCCGGCCCCCGCGGCAGTGTAGCTCGCCCGCTCGCCAGGTTCACGCCGAGGCCGCGCCCGAGCCCAGGCGCCTCGGCCGAGGTCGGGTGGCGGGAGTTCCACCGCGGGAGGAGAGGGCCTACACTTCCTGCCGCGTCGCGTCAGGCGGCGCACTGGAGGGCGTCAGAACGTGCCGAGGCCACCCGCGAGCATGCTCGGGGCGCTGCTCCTGGCGTTGGTGCCGGCCGCGGCCGGGGCCGTCGAAACCGTCGACGCGCTGCGGCTCGCGACCCGACTCGCGGCGCGCGGCGACCTCGACGGCGCCGCGAGCTGCCTGGAGGCGGCGGCGGCGGGGCTGGTCGCGGCGGGTC
>CAYTJW010001139.1:0-2028 GCA_964438135.1 uncultured Thermoanaerobaculia bacterium | reverse complement strand
ACCCGCCCTCGAGCAGCGCGACGACGTCGCGGCAGGCCTGCTCCTGGGCGCAGATCTCCTGCTCCATGAAGGTCGCGAACGGCGGCAGCAGGGCGGTGTCGCGGGCGCGCAGGCGGCTGCGCACCGGGGCGCGCTCGACCGGCTCGCCCGCCGCCACCGTCACCGCGCCGCGCGGCCCCTTCAGGGCGTGGTCGGCGACCGCCCACAGCTGGTGGCCGGCGGCGTCGAGCTCCACCATCTCGCCCTCGACCAGCGGCACCACCACCCGGGTCAGCTTGAGGACCGACGACAGGTCCGAGGAGGCGATGCCGAAGCGGCCGGCCGCGCCGTCCTGGCCGATGCCGAGGTAGAGGCTCGAGCCCTGCTTCACCGCCCACAGGGCGCGGGACGCAGGGTCGACCACCACCGCCGCGTAGGAGCCCTCGAGCCGGGCCGCGGCCCGCACCAGCGCGGCCCGCATCGCCGCCCGCCGCACCTCCGGCGCGCCCCGGGCCGCGGCGCCGTGGCGCTCCAGCTCGAGCGCGAAGAAGTGCTCGACCGTGTGCACGACCATCTCGCCGTCGTTGTCCGAGCGCACCGCGTGCCCCTCGGCGGTCAGCCAGGCCTTGAGGGCGTCGCAGTTGGTGACGTTGCCGTTGTGGGCGCCGTAGACCGTCTCCCGGCAGCGCACCAGGTGCGGCTGGGCGTTGGTGTCGTCGACCGCGCCGAAGGTCGCCCACCGCACCTGGCCGCACAGGATCTGGCCCTCGAGGTCGACGATGCCGAGCTCGTCGACCATCAGCGACGGCGCCCCCACGCCCTTGACCAGGGTGACCTCGGTCCCGGCCCCCTGCACGGCCGCGCCGGTCGAGTCGTAACCGCGGTACTCCAGGGTCTTGAGCAGCTCGGCCGCCACCCGGCCGAGGTCCGCCCGCTGCCGCTCGTAGATCAGGCCGATGACGCCGCACATGCGGCGAGGATAGCGGAGCGAGGCGCCGCGGGCCAGCGCGGAGCGGCCCGGGACCGCGCCGGTGAGTGGTACCCTGGGCGTCGGTGGCCCCTGCACCTCGTCGCACGCGACGAACCGCGCCCGCTCGCGCCCTGGTTGATGATCGGCACCACGGTTCTGCACTACAGGATCACCGCCAAGCTCGGCGAGGGCGGCATGGGCGAGGTCTACCGTGCCGAGGACCTGCGGCTCAAGCGTGAGGTCGCGCTCAAGATCCTGCCGCCCCACGTCGCCGCCACCGGCGAGCAGCTCGCTCGCTTCCGCCGCGAGGCCGAGACCCTCGCCGCCCTCGACCACCCCAACATCGTCACCATCTACTCGGTGGAGCAGGCCGGGGGCCTCCACTTCCTGACCATGCAGCTCGTCGACGGTGTGACCCTGGCGAAGCTCATCCCAGCCGGGGGTCTACCGCTGCCGAGACTCCTCGACCTCGCTGCCCAGCTGACCGATGCCGTGGGTGCGGCCCACGACCGCGGCATCGTCCACCGCGACCTCAAGCCCGGCAACGTCATGGTCACCCCCGCCGGCCGGCTGAAGGTGCTCGACTTCGGCCTCGCCAAGGTCGCTCCCCCGCCGTCAGCTGGTCGCGGTCTGGAGACGCCCTCCGAGGTCCTCACCCAGGAGGGGGTTGTCGTCGGCACCCTCCCCTACATGCCGCCGGAGCAGCTCGAGGCGCGCGGCGTGGACGCGCGCTCGGACGTCTACTCCCTCGGCGTGATCCTCTACGAGATGGCCACCGGCCGCCGCCCATTCCGAGGCGAGAGCCCGGCGTCGCTGGCCTCGTCCATCCTGCGCGACGTCCCCGACCAGGTCGACAGCCTGCGCGAGGACCTGCCCCACGACCTGGCGCGGGTCATCGGGCGCTGCCTCGAGAAGAGCGCCGAGCACCGATTCCAGAGCGCGAGGAGGCTCCACACCGAGCTCGAGGCCCTCACCCAGCAGGCCGAGACGACCCGGAGGGTCTCGGGCAGCGCCGGGGCCGCGCGGCCCGCGCCCGGCCGTGGGCGAAGGCGGTGGGCAGCCGCCGCGCTGGGCGCGGT
>CAYTJW010001138.1:0-2029 GCA_964438135.1 uncultured Thermoanaerobaculia bacterium | reverse complement strand
GGCGCGGGTCGTGGGTGGCGAGGAGGAGCGCCGCCCCCTGCTCCCGGCGCAGCTCGGCGAGCAGGGCGAGGACCGCCGCGCCCGACCCCGAGTCGAGGTTGCCGGTCGGCTCGTCGGCGAGCAGCACCCGCGGCCGGTGGACCAGGGCCCTCGCCACCGCGGTCCGCTGCTGCTCGCCGCCCGACAGCTCGGACGGGTAGTGGCGCCGCCGCGGCTCGAGGCCGACCCGGACCAGCAGCTCCAGCACCCGCGCCGGGTCGCGCCGGCCGTCGAGGGCGAGGGGGAGGGCGACGTTCTCCTCGACGGTGAGGTGGGGGAGGAGGTGGAAGGCCTGGAAGACCACCCCCACCTGCCGCCGCCGCAGCACGGTCAGCTCGGCCTCGCTGGCGCGGCCGAGCTCGAGGCCGCACACCTCGACCCTGCCCGCGTCGGCCCGGTCCACGCCCGCCACCAGGTTGAGAGTGGTCGACTTGCCGCAGCCGGACGGGCCGACCAGGGCCACCATCTCGCCGGGCGAGAGGTCGAGGTCGACCGCATCGACGGCGACCACGGTCTCGCCGCCGCGGCGGTAGCGCCGGCTCACCCGCTCGAGGCGGACCACCGCAGCCGACCCCGTCACCGCGCCCCGTCCACCGTTCCGCCCCTCCGCCCGAGCCCGCACCAGCCTACACCACGCGGTCCCCACGGGCAGTCGGCGGGCGGGAGCCGCGGCGCCCGGGCCGGCCTGCAACGAGCGAGGGCGGGCCGGTTGCCGCCGGCCCGCCCTCGCACCGTTGGTCGCACTCGTCCTACCGGGTCGTCAGGGTCACCGTGCCGCTGAAGCTCGACGCGCTCACCCGCGGCCCGCCGCTGCCGGTCGAGAACTCGAGCTCCTGGCCCGGCCCGTGCTCGCTCGCGCGCCCCGGCTTCGGCCCGAGCGCACTGTCGATCTCGCCGCTGAAGGTCTCGAGCTCGAAGCTCGCCACCACGGCCGCCGGCACCTCGAGCACGACCGCGCCGCTCATGCTCTCCAGCTCGAACGGGCCCGGGCCGCGCAGGTCGGCCGCCAGACGCAGGTTGCCCGAGGTCGTCTGCAGCTCGGCCCGCTCCAGCACCCCGCCCGCGACCACCACGTCGCCGCTGACGCTCGACGCCTCGATGCTGCCGGTCGCGGAGGAGACCGTGACGTCGCCGCTGACCGACTCGAGCTGGCACCCGGTCGGCGCGGCCTCCACCTCGAGGTCGCCGCTGACCGTGTCGGCGTCGAGCGCGGCCGGGCGCCCGCGCACGGTCACGTCGCCGCTCACCGACTCCAGCTCGAGACGGCCGGTGAGGCCGCTGACCTCGATGCTGGCGGCGACGGCGTCGACGTCGAGCCGGCAGCCGGCCGGGACCTTGACGGTCAGCGCGCTGCCCTCGACCTCCCGGATCCGCTTGGGGACGACCACGCGCACCCGCAGGTTGCCGGCCTCGCCGCTCACCTCGCACCGCTCGGCGTCGCGGGCCAGGGTGCCGGTCACCTCGAGCTCCGGCCGGTCCCAGCCGACGACTTCCACCGAGCCGGCGACGTTCTCCACCGCCACCACGGCGTCGGGCGCCGCCGGCCGCCGCTCGTTGACCGGGGTCTGCGCCAGGGCCGGGCCCCCGACCGCCAGCGCCAGGCCCGCCGCCAGGGTGATCCTCGTGACTGTCGTCGCTCGCATCGTCTCCTCCTTCTCGGCCCGGGCTCAGGTCTCGTCCGGCAGCCGGGCCGCCCGCTGCAGCAGGTCGATCTCCTGCCGGCAGGCGCTCGCCAGGCGGCGCGCCAGGCCGGCGTCGTGGGGGTTGTCCTCGAGCGCTCCGGACACCGCCACGATGGCGTCGTCCAGCACCCGCACCGCCTCGCGCACCGCCCGAACCGTGGCCTCGGACAGCGCCGGCTGGCGGCTGGCGAAGGCCTCCAGCAGGGCCGAGCGGGCGTGCAGGAAGTCGCTCCCCGCCGGCCCGAGGGCGGCGACCGTGGTCGCGGCAGGGGCGGCGTCGGCCGCGGCCACGGGCGACGGCTGCCGCC
>CAYTJW010001137.1:0-2032 GCA_964438135.1 uncultured Thermoanaerobaculia bacterium | reverse complement strand
TCGAGCTCGGGGAGCGACGGCAGGAGCAGCTCGGCCACCGTCGCCGCCTCGGCCGGGCCGCGCCCCAGCAGCCTCCGTGCCAGCGCCAGGCGCTCGCGCGGCCCGGCCGCCCGCAGCTCCTCGAGCAGGGTCCCGCTGGCGGCCTCGGCGCTGGCCTCGGTGCGGTAGCGGAGGCGCGAGCCGGAGCCCGAGCTGATGACCCGCGGGTGCTTGCGCGCGCGACCCCACCAGGCGGTCCACTGCTCGGCGGGCAGCAGGCCCTCGAGGGCGGTCCTGACCACGGTCGCCTCGACCGGCTCGCCGAGGCTCTCGAGCAGCGCCACCAGCGCCTCTCCCGGGTCGTCGAAGACCAGCCGCCGGAGCGCCTCGGGCTGCTCGACCCGGCGGCGGCGGAAGTCGCCCGGCGGCAGGCGCCGCAGGTGCCGGCTGACCGCGCCGAAGGGGATCGAGAGGGCCCTGCCGCCGGTCAGCTCGACCCGCACGTTCTCGAGCCCCAGGTTGAGGTCGGCGACCCGGCCGACGCCCTGGCCGACGACCTCGACGACGGTGCCGAGGTCGTGGTCGAGCCACCGTTCCATGACCTCGAGCTGGTCGAGCGGGCGGCGGGCGGCGGTGAGCTGGTGGTGGGCGAGAACGCGTTCGAGCGAGGGGCTGCCCCTGCGGCTGGCGGCGAAGGCCCGCTCCAGGCGGGGGGTGACCTCGGGCTGCGCCTTGATGCCGGTGAGACCGACCAGCAGCCGCACCGCCGCCAGCTCCCCGGCCGCGTCGCCGCCCGCCGCGCACGAGTCGGCGAGCAGCTCGGCGAGGGTCCGGGCGAGGTCCCTTTCGCCCCCCTCGGCCACCGCCCGGGCCGCGTCGAGCAGCTCCGTGGTGGGGAGGGGAGGGCGGTCGAGGGCCTCGAGGAAGAGCTCCTCCACCCGCGACCAGTCCGTGCCCGCGACGGCGGCCTCCAGCGCTCCTCTGTCCTCGCTCGTCCAGCTCATCGACCCCCCTTCACCGCCCAGGGAGAGGATTGTAGCCTGCTTCGCCCCCCGAACGGTCGCCGTCGTTGCGCCGGCCCGGGAGGCTCCACTATCGTGGCGCCGCGGGCGGGCGCGTCCGCCAGGGAGGTGCGCAGTGGGCCGTGTGCGGCTGGGCCAGGCGGTGCCGGTGCTGATCGGGGTGGTGGCGGCCGGGGTGGCGGCGGCTGGTGAGCTCGACCAGCTGCCTCTCGGCGACCCCCAGCGGGCCTTCGAGCTGGCCGCGGCAGGGGCCGGCACCTTCTACGACTGCCGGCAGGGGCGGCCGGTCGAGCTCGAGGAGGTCGTGGCGTCGCTCGCCGGCGCCCGGGTCATTCTGCTCGGCGAGGAGCACACCAGCATGGAGCAGAAGGAGCTCCAGGCGCGCATCCTCGACGGTCTGGCGGACCGCCTGCCGCGGCTCGTGCTGGGCATGGAGTTCTTCGAGCGCGGCGACCGCGAGGCGCTGGCCGGCTTCGTCTCGGGCGCGCTCGACGAGGGCGGCCTGCTCGCGGCCAGCCGCTGGCTCGAGCGGGGCTCGACCCGCTACGAGTACTCGCGGCCGGTGATGGAGGTCGCCCGCCGCCGGGGCCTGCGCGTGGTCGGCCTCAACGTGCCGCGGGAGATCCCGCGCGCCGTCAGCCGTGGCGGCCTGGCCGCGCTCGCGGAGGAGCAGCGCCAGCTGGTCGGCGAGGTGGCGGTCGAGGGCTCGCCGCAGCACCGGTACCTGGTCAGCCGCTACTTCGGCGAGACGGTGGCGCTGATGCCGGCCAGCTGGCTCGACAGCATGTACGCCGCCCAGTGCCTGTGGGACGTGGTCATGGCTCGCTCGGTCCTGGCGGAGCTGGGCGAGGGCGAGACCATGGTGGTGGTGGTCGGGGCAGGGCACGTGGCCTACGGGCTCGGCATCCCCCGCCGGCTGGGCGAGGAGCTGGCGCGGTCGGGGCGCCCCGCCCTGCCGGTCGCCACGCTGTGCCCGGTGACGGCGCCGCCGGCGGCCGACGACGGGCCCGGCGGGCACCCGATGGGCGGCG
>CAYTJW010001136.1:0-2032 GCA_964438135.1 uncultured Thermoanaerobaculia bacterium | reverse complement strand
GCCTGCTCGCGGGCCTCTACCTGGCGGCTCGTCGCCGCCTGGGCGCCTCGCGCTCCGAGGCGGCGCGGGCGCTGCTCGTCTTCGCCCTCGTCGCCCTGGCCGTGCTGACCGCGGTCGGCGTCCTCTGCCGCGGCCAGGGCATGGCCCTGACCTGGCCGTGGGCGGGCGGCGGAGGGGCAGGGTGAGCTCGGCCACCGAGACCGCCGGGAGCAGGCCGGGGGGCGAGACCCGGCGCCGCTTCCTCGACCGCCTGTGGCGGCTGCTCGGGGTGGTGGCGGCGGTCGAGCTCGGTGCCGTGGTGGTGGCCTACCTGTGGCCCCGGCGGGAGGCGGGGGGCAGCTCGCGCGGCGTGGTCGAGGCCGGCCCGGTGGGGGACTTCACGCCCGCCTCGGTCACCCCCTTCCCGGGCGGCCGGTTCTACCTCGTGCGCCTCGCCGACGGCGGCTTCCTCGCCCTCTCCTCGCGCTGCACCCACCTCGGCTGCACCGTCGCCTTCGACCCCGAGCGGAAGACCTTCCCCTGCCCCTGCCACGCCTCCTCGTTCGACCTGCGCGGCGACGTGCTGTCCCCGCCGGCGCCGCGTGCGCTCGACCTCTTTCCGGTCACGGTCGAGGGCGGGGTGGTGCGGGTCTCGACCGGCCGCCGCGTGCAGCGCGCCCGCTTCGAACCCCACCAGGTGACCTCGCTGTGAGGCGCGGGTGAGCCCCCTCGCCCCCCCCGACCCGTTCCGGCGCTGGCGGCTCGCGGGGGTCGTCGCCACCGCCGCGATCGTGGCGTCGGTGCCGCTCCACCTCGCCGTGCGCGCCGCGCGCGGCCCCCGCCCGAGGCCCGCCACCGAGGCGCTCCACGTCGGCTCGGAGCGATGCCGCCCCTGCCACGGGGCCGAGTACGAGAAGTGGCGCGGCTCCAACCACGGCCTCGCCATGCAGGCCGCGCGCGACGGAACCGTGCTCGGCGACTTCGGCGACGTCTCCTTCGAGCTGCGCGGCAAGCGCTGGCGCTTCTTCCGCGACGGGGAGCGCTTCCTGGTCGAGGCCGAGGGGCCCGACGGCGCCCTGCACCCCTACGAGGTCGCCTACACCTTCGGGATCGCGCCGCTGCAGCAGGTCCTGGTGCCGTTCCCGGGCGGCCGGCTGCAGTGCCTGTCGGTCGCCTGGGACACGGTCGCGAAGCGCTGGTTCTTCCTCTACCCCGGCCAGGACATCCCGCCGACCGACTGGCTGCACTGGACCCGCCAGGCACAGTGCTGGAACACCATGTGCTCGGACTGCCACTCGACCGGGGTCCGCAAACGCTACGACCCGGAGAGCGACACCTTCCAGACCACCTGGTCGGAGATCATGGTCGGCTGCGAGGCCTGCCACGGGCCCGGCTCGCTGCACGTGGCGTGGGCCGAGCAGCCGGCCATGGCGCGGCCCGAGCTGGCTGGCCGCGGCCTGGTCACCCCCACCTCCGGGCTCGCGGGCCGCGACCTGGTCGCCCTCTGCGCCCCCTGCCACTCGCGGCGGGCGCAGCTTGCGGACCTCGAGCGCCCGGGCGGCGAGCTGCTCGACTGCTACCTGCCGGTGCTGCTGACTCCGGGCGTGTTCCACGCCGACGGCCAGATCCTCGAGGAGGACTTCGAGTACCACTCCTTCGTGCAGAGCAAGATGTACGCGAACGACGTCGCCTGCCGCGACTGCCACGACGTCCACAGCGGCCGGCGGCTCGCCCCGGGCAACGCCCTCTGCACCCGCTGCCACCGGGCCGACACCTACGACACCGACCGCCACCACTTCCACCGGCGGCTGGTCGACGGCCGGGAGAGCCCGGGCGCGCTCTGCACCTCCTGCCACATGCCGGGGCAGTACTACATGGTGGTCCACTTCCGCCGCGACCACAGCCTGCGGGTGCCGCGGCCGGACCTCTCGGCCGAGCTCGGCACCCCCGACGCCTGCACCGCGGCCGGCTGCCACGCCGACCGGAGCGTCGCCTGGGCGGTCAAGACCACCGACCGCTGGTACGGCCAGAAGCGCAAGCCGCACTGGGGCCC
>CAYTJW010001135.1:0-2036 GCA_964438135.1 uncultured Thermoanaerobaculia bacterium | reverse complement strand
CCCCACCCCTCCAGCACCCTTCTCCGGCGTCGGCGGAGTTATTGCGGAGCACAGGCCCGGCCGGCAGCGACCGGGGCGCACTTCGTCACTTCAGCAAGCCTGGGGCACCGATGGCCCCCACCCCACCCCTCCAGCACCCTTCTCCAGCGTCGGCGGAGTTACTGCGGAGCACAACCCGTCACGTGACGACGAAACGCCGTATCTTCCTGAAGAACCCCAGATTGGGGACGCGGCCGCAGTGGATGAGTTTCAACGTGGTCAGAGTATGCAGATCCGCGAGAGAGTGGAGGTCCGCAATCCTCCTGCAGCCCTCAAAAACCAGGTCTTCAATGCGAGTGTGAGCCAATGCGCTAACAAAGCGTAGGCGAGTCAAGTAGTTGAACTCCGCGCACCGAAGTGACGAGAGGCGCTCAACGCCGTCAAGGGACGAGATCTCACATTGTGTCAGGGCCAACCTGTCCAACAACGGATAGGCCGGTAGTTCCCTGACATCCCCGCTCTCAGCGGTGTACCCAGCTAGCACAAGCTCTCGGAGGCACGGCTGGCCATCTGGCGGCAGGCTGACAGCGGGAGTCCACTGAAGACGGAGCTCTTGAAGCAGAGCGAAGGAACTCAAGTCCACAGGCTGCCTTACCTCGCCCAAGGTGAGGAAGAGCAGGCCATGAAGCGCGGTGAGACAAGAAACGTCAATTGAGCGCGCGTCCGGTACCACCACACCTTTTAGGTTGGGCAGCTCTAGGAGTACCGATGCGTCTGCGCCGGAGAAACCCCTGTACGGAGAGATACCGACACCGTCGATGCGACCAGTCTCTAGAAGATGGTGGCATGCAGAACCTGAGCGCGAGTCCACCCATGCGATTCGCCATCGACCCCAGGCAACGATTTCCTGCTCGTCAGCTTCCATTGGTCCTCTTAGTACTCGACGTCCTCGAACTCTCGGAGGAGCTTCTCCCCAGGCGAGGCAATCTGGTTGTACATGTTCGGGTTAACAGCTGGGTTCCCACCCGCGGATCGAATTCTCCGAGCCTCGTTCATAAACGCCTCTAAGTCGGTCGCCACAGCCTCGTGTTCGACACGAACGACGTCGTCACTGTGAAGCAAAGCCTTGAGTTCCGCGGACTCGAGCGCACGAGAGAGCGGCCCCTTCCCGTAGTACGCCTTGCCACTCCGGAAGTAGATCGCGTAGCTGCCCGTCTCAGTCACGCGGACGGTCGGCTGCTCGAGAAGCTGGGCAAGTTCCTCCGACGACAGCTCCCTGCCAGAGCCGCCAGATAGGTCATCGAACATGTCTCGAACTTCACGAGATACCTCATCTGGCTCTACGGAGTTGGCAAGCGTGATGCCCGCAGCGGCGAGTTGGTCCAGCGATGGACCGGCCAGGGCTCCTACAGCGGGAGTTACGGGCACAGTCGCGCCGGCCGTGGTCGCCAGCGCTGGCGCAGGCGTCGGGCCGGCCGTCACCTCGGGTAGACGCACGACCTGCCGCAGAAGAGCGACGTTCATGCCGAAGCGACCCCACGCCCTGCCTGCACCGAACGCATCGCCACGGGCCAACGCTTGGTCGTACTGGCGAGCGGATTCCGTGAAGCCCTCAGACATCACGTCCAGAGCGCCTGCTGGGCCACCGAAGAACGCGTGGCGAATGGGCTCGCCCATCTCATCGAACGCGTACGCCTGCTCCTCGTACACCCTCGAGCCTGTCCGCTCGTACATCTGCGCGCCCACGCCGTTGTAGAAGAACAGGAACGGAACACCGATGACGGTTTCCGCAGCTCCTGTCAGCGCGCCTCCGGCTGCTTTGGCCCAGTCAGGGCACGGGGCGCCAAGCGCGCACTCGCCCGTGGGGTCGATGTAGAACGCCGGGTTGAGGCCAAACCCCGCGTACAGGTTGGGGCTGTCGACGTCGAGGAGCGGGTCCTCGCTGAGCCACGACGCATTCCTCGCGTCGTACCAACGTGCTCGTGCGTAGCTCAGTCCCGTGACCGGATCAGTCCAGAGGCCCTGGAAGAGGAGGTTCTGGCCCCCGGGGAAGCGGC
>CAYTJW010001134.1:0-2037 GCA_964438135.1 uncultured Thermoanaerobaculia bacterium | reverse complement strand
CGGCTTCTGGTTCCTGCCGCCGGCGGCCCGGGCGGCGGAGATCGACCGGGCGCAGGACGCGATCGCCGGGGCGGTCGGCCGGCGGCCGCGGCTGTTCCGGGCCCCGGCCGGCATCCGCCCGCCCTGGCTCGACCCCTTCCTCGCCCGGCGCGGCCTGGGCCTGGTGTCCTGGACCCGGCGCGGCTTCGACACCGTCGCCCGCGACCCGGCCGCGGTGGCGGCGCGCCTCACCGCCGGCCTCCGGGAAGGCGACATCCTCGTCCTCCACGACGGGCCTGGCGCCGGCGTCGGCCTGGCGACCCTGCCGCTGGTCCTGGCCTGCCTCGAGGCGGAGGGCCTGCGCTCGGTGGCGATCGGCGAGGACAGGCCGGGAGCCGGTTCGTTCGTTCGGGAGGCCGGGGGAGCTGATGGCTGACGGCCGACCGCTCGACCTACCCCGCCCGCTCCGCCGTGTACTCGCTGAACAGGTCGAACAGGACCGCGCGCTCGGGCCGGGCCAGGCCGGCCGCGGCCATGGCGGCGAGGATCGTCTCCGGCGGCACGCAGCTGTCGATGGTGTCCCAGTAGTACTGCATGATGGTGCGCGCGTCGCGGCCGCCGAGGCGGGCCAGGGCCGGCACCACCCGGCGCAGGTAGCAGCGGGTCAGCCGATAGCGGAGGGGCGAGGCGGGCCGGGTGATCTCCAGCACCAGCACCTTCCCGCCCGGCCGCAGGACCCGCCGGTACTCGCCGAAGGTCCCCTCGAGGTCGGCGACGTGGCGCAGGGCGTAGCCCATGGTGACGAAGTCGAAGGCGCCGTCCGCCACCGGCAGCCGTTCGACGTAGGCCTGCACGAGCGGCAGGGCCAGCGCCCGCCGGGCCGCGAACAGCATCCCCAGGCTGGCGTCGAGGCCGACGACCTCGCCCGCGTCGCCGACCAGCTCGAGCGCGCCGCGGGCCACCTGGCCCGAGCCGACGCAGACGTCGAGGACCCGGGCGCCGGGGCCGACGCCGAGGCGCCGGAGGGCGTCGCGCCGGTACCAGTTGCCGGAGCCGAACGACATCAGCCTGGTGATCCAGTCGTAGTGGCGGGCGGTGGAGTCGAACATGTGGTCGACCCAGCCGCGGCGGCGGTCCGGCTCCTGGTAGTAGCCGGTCAGCGGCGGGTGGGGGGCCACCGGCCCGCGCGGGCGGTCGGGGTCGCGGTCGGTCACGGCGGGCAGGGTAACGGGGAGGCCCCCGATCTGTCGAGCTGCGGGCCCGCTCCCTCCGCCCCGCGGGGGGCGGGCCGCTGCCCTACGGCGCCTCCAGCCCGGCCGGCGCCTGGATGAACTGGCCGTTCTCGAGGACGATGTCGGTGGCGACGTCGGCGCCGGCGGCGAGCGGGTCCGCGTCCGGCTCGCCGTCCCGACCCAGCGACGAGACGTGGTAGCCGTCGCCGCGGGCCGACTTGCCGAGGCGGAACGGACGGCCCCAGGCGTCGGTGCGGGGCAGGGTCTGGACGTAGGTGGGCTCCAGCGCGGCCGCCAGCGCCTCGACCGAGGACAGGTCGGCCGGGTCGGAGTCGTGGTCGACCCGGTAGGCCTCGATCGCCGCCGCGATGGTGCGCATGTCCGCCATGGTCCGGCGCTGCTGGCCGCGGGCTTTGGCGGCGATGACGTTGGGGATGGCGATGGCGGCGACGACGCCGACCACGGCCGTGACGAACAGCGCCCCGACCACCGCCGCGACCGCCACCACCAGGCCGGCCTCGTTGGTCGGTCGCTCGAGCAGCGCCACCTCGTCCGCGCTGAGGTCCTCCGGACGTCGGCCCGACAGCGCGAGCTTCGCCCGCGGCTGCAGCAGGTACCAGAGGACGACCAGGGCGACGACGGTGCCGACGGGCACCAGCAGCAGGCCGACCCCGGCCAGGACCAGGGTCAGGGTCCGACCCCACGGCTCGAGCCGCCACAGGCCGACGGCGGCGGCGGCGTGCAGGGCGGCCGCCACCCCGAGCGCACCGCCGACGGCGGCGGCGACGAGCGGGTTGCCCTCGGTGGCGAGGATCAGCACCGCCAG
>CAYTJW010001133.1:0-2038 GCA_964438135.1 uncultured Thermoanaerobaculia bacterium | reverse complement strand
CTCGGCAGGGCGCTGGCGGTGCGGGCGGTGGTGGCGGACGGCGCCTTCGGGGCGCCGCCGGAGGCGGTCCTGACCCTGGACGGCGGGCCGTACCTGGCGGGCTCACTCGTCGCCACCGAGGGGGAGCACCTGCTCGTCGGCCGGGCCACGGACTGCGCCGGCCACGAGGGGGCGGCCCACGCCCTGGTGCGGCTCGACCTGACCCCGCCCGAGCTGCTCGCGACCACCCCGGCCGAGGGCGCAGTCCTGGCAGCCGGGCCCGAGTCCTTTGCCGGCACGGCCAGCGAGGAGCTGGCCTCGGCCACGGTGGGTGGCCGGCCGGCGACCGTCGCCGGTGCCACGCTCACGCTGTCGCCGCTGGCCTGGCGTGAGGGCGCGAACACCGTCGCGGTCGAGCTGGTCGACGCAGCTGGCCACCGCGCCCTCTTCGAGCGGGGCTTCACGGTCCGCTCGGTCGCCCCGAGCCTGGACCTGGTCGAGTCGGGCCTGCCGATCGCGGAGAACGCGCTCTACACCCGGGCGGTGGCGCCCGAGGTGCGCTGCTCCGACCCGGAGGCCACGGTCACGGCCACCCTCGACGGCGCCCCGTTCGTCTCGGGGACCGTGGTCGAGACGAGCGGCGACCACTCCCTGGCCGCGACCGCGGCCGACGCCCTCGGCCGGTCGGTCAGCCGCTCGGTGACGTTTCGGGTCGACCTGTCCCCGGCGCCGGCGGTGGCCATCACCTCGCCGGCGGACGGCGCGACCGTGGCCGGCACCCTGGTGACGGTGACCGGCACGGCCTCGGGCTCTGGCGTGACCGTCGCGGTCAACGGCCGCCCCGCGGCCTCAGCCGGCGGCAGCTGGAGCGTGCCGGGCCTCGAGCTCGAGCCCTACGTGGCGACCGTGATCCTGGCCACGGCCACGGACACTGCGGGGCGCAGCGCCACCGCCGCGGTCACGGTGGTGGCACGGCCGGACGCGCCGCAGCTCCTGATCCTGGAGCCGGCCGAGGGGGCGAGCACCAGCCGCAGCTCAGTCGACGTGGCGGGCGTGCTGCTGGGCGGCCCGGCGGCGAGCGGCGACGGCCTGGTCACGGTCAACGCGGTCGGCGCGCAGGTGGCGACCGACGGCGCCTTCCGCGCCCTGGACGTGCCCCTGGCCGAGGGGGAGAACCTCCTCACCGCGCAGGCCACGGACCGCGACGGGCGGACCGGCACGGCCACGGTCCACGTGCTGTCGGACCGGACCGCGCCGGCGGTCGCCCTCATGGTCGAGGGCCAGCCCCTCGCCCAGGGCGCCGCCTTCGCCCGGCCGCTGACCCTGCGCGTGGAGGTGACCGACGCGGGCGGCGGGGCCCTGCCGCCCGAGGTGCGCCTGAACGGCGCCCTCCAGGCCGCGACCGGCCCGGCCCTCGACCTCGAGCTGGCGGCGGACGGCGGCTACCTGCTGGTGGTGGTGGCGAGCGACCGCGCCGGCAACACCTCCCGGCGCGAGGTGAGCTTCTCCCTCGACCTGGGCGGCTGCGTGGTCGCCGACCTCGACCCCCCCTCGGGCAGCGCCACGGCCGCGGCCGCGGTCACCGTCCGCGGCCGGGCGAGCAACGCCTCGGCGGTGACCGTGCGGGTGCCGGTCGCGGGCGGCGAGCCGCTCGCCTACCCGGCCCAGGTCGCGGACGGCACCTTCGTGGCCGGCGACGTGCCGCTGCCGGCGGTGGGCCTGACCACCCTGGAGGTGGTGTGCACCGACTCGGGCGGCGGCACGGCCTCGACCGGGCTCGAGCTCGAGCGCCTGGCCGGGGACGGGCCGGTGGTCGCGATCGCGAGCCCGGGCTTCGGCGACCTGCTCGGCACCACCAGCGTGGTGGTGACCGGGAGCGTGTCCGACGCGGCGGTCAGCCTGACCGTCAACGGCTCGGCCGTGGCGGTCGCGGCCCGGCCGGACGGCAGCGGCTCGTTTTCGACCGAGCGGGTGCTGAGCGAGGGTCCGAACGTGCTCTCGGCCCGGGCCGTGGACCGGGCCGGCCGGGTGGGCGCGGCGCGGGTGGTGGCGTGGCGCG
>CAYTJW010001132.1:0-2040 GCA_964438135.1 uncultured Thermoanaerobaculia bacterium | reverse complement strand
GGGTCACCTCAGCATGACCCGGCACGCTCCGAGGGTCAAGGAGCCAAACCTCTCCAGTCGGCTCGGCTCCGCCGTGCCGCCGACGAGCTCGACTGCCACGGCTCGAGCGTGGCCCCGGCCTCGCGCCCGGCTCTCGAGCGGGCCGCCCGCGCTCTCCCCCACCCCGGCTCCGATCCCCTCGGCCGCGAGCCGCGAGCGGATCCCCCCTCACCCGCCCCCGAGCAGCTTCTCGCGGCGCTCGGCGCGGGCGAAGGCCAACGCGCTGACGGCGGCGATGGCGAGGGCGGTGCCGACGCGGTTCTGGACCGTCCAGGCGAGGACCACGCCGGGGTCGACCTGCTCGACGGCCAGGGGGTTGAAGAACGGCGACAGGCGGCTGGAGCCGCCCAGCATCCCCACCAGCAGCAGCACCACCACCGTGCCCATGGCGCCGGTGACCTCGTTGGCGAACAGGGCCCCCATCGCCATCGCCACCACCAGGAACAGCACCGCCGCCTGCAGGGCACCGTACAGCGCGCCGGCCGGCACGGCGGTGAAGAAGGCGAACGCGACCCCGGCCAGCAGGGCCTCGGCCACCACCAGCAGGCCGACCGCGGCGGCCAGCTTGGCCAGCCACACCCGCTGGCAGCCGCCCGGCACGGTGTAGGCGATCTCGAGCGTGCGCCGGTCGACCTCGCCGGCGATGACCCGCACGCCGAGGCCGATCGCCAGCACCACCAGCGGCAGGCCGACGAGGGTGTTCTGGGCGCTGACCGGGTCGAAGATCTCCTGCCGCCAGCCGAGGAGCAGGCGGATGGCCTGGAAGGCCGGCCACAGCAGCGGCAGCAGCGGCGCCAGCCAGAAGCGCCGGCCGCCGATCAGCCGGCCGGACAGGACGACCAGCTCGAGCGCGTCGCGCAGCCGGCCCGCGAGGCTCACGCCACCCTCCGCTTGAGCCGGGTGCCGACCAGGCACAGGTAGCCGTCCTCCAGGGTCGGCTCGGCCGGCCGCGCCGCCGGGTGGGGAGGGGTCGGGCAGAGCAGCCTCACCCGCACCCGGCCGTCCGCCTCCGGCACCCGGTCGACCACGATCGCCTCCGGCGGCAGCGCCGCCTCCTCCTCGGCCCCGAGGTGGGCCTCCCACACCCGGCCGAGGGCCGCCTCTGCCAGCCTCTCCGGCGCGCCGTCGAACACCACCGCGCCGCGGGCCAGCACCACCACCCGCTCGCAGGCCACCGCCACGTCCTCGACGACGTGGGTCGAGAACAGCACCACCCGCCCCGCGGCCAGCCGGGCGAGGAGGTTGCGGAACCGGATCCGCTCGCGCGGGTCGAGGCCGACCGTGGGCTCGTCGACGATGATCACCGCCGGCAGGCGGAGCAGGGTCCGCGCCACCGCCACCCGCTGCCGCATGCCGCCGGAGTAGCCGCCGATCCGCTCGTCCGCCCGCTCCTCCAGGCCCACCTCCTCGAGCAGCCGCGCGACCCGCTCCTGGCGCTCCCCCGCCGGGGCGATGCCGTACAGCAGCGCGTAGTAGTCGAGGTACTCGCGGGCGGTGAGGTCCGCGGGCAGGCCGAAGTCCTGCGGCAGGTAGCCGACCCAGCGCGCCAGGTGGCGACGCAGCTGCTTGACCGGCACCCCGCCCAGGGTGATGGCGCCGACCGACGGCTCGAGGATGCCGGCCAGGAGCCGCAGCAGCGTGGTCTTGCCGGCGCCGTTGGGACCGAGCACGCCGACCATGCCGCGCTCGACGCGGAGGTGGATGCCGTCCAGGCCGACGATCTCCTCGCGCGGCAGGTCGAGCCCGAACAGCCTCCGGCTCCACCGCCGCCACAGCGAGCGCGGCCGCCGCAGGCGGCCCTCGGTCAGGCTCTCGACGATGCGGCCCGACGCCACCCCCTCGGCGGTCCGGCGGCCGAGCTGGGCCACCGCCACCGCCGCCACCACCAGCCCCAGCGCCAGCACCGGCAGCCGCAGCCGCTCCCCGGCCAGGTACGGCTCGAGGGTGAAGCGCAGGCCGAGGCCGGCAAGCGCCACCCAGGGTGCGGCCGCGGCCAGCACC
>CAYTJW010001131.1:0-2043 GCA_964438135.1 uncultured Thermoanaerobaculia bacterium | reverse complement strand
CGCCTTCGACCTGGCCACCCTGCGCGGCCTGCAGGCGGCGGGCGCCGCCCCGGGCCGGTTCCGGGCCCAGGAGGCGGCGTGGGTCGGCGCCGGGCTGCAGCTCGGCCTGTCGCAGCGCGTGCGGGGGGAGCTGCGGGTCGACCACTTCCGGCTCGAGGAGCTGGGGGAGGCGGCCGACCGCTACGGCGTCACCGGCGTCCTGCTCGGCGGCCGGCTGCCCGGCCCCTGGTCGACGCTGCTGTCGGTCGAGCTCGCCGCCACCCTCGACGAGCCCGGCCCGACCGCGTGGAGCGCCGTGGTGCTGCTGCTCAAGCCGCTGTGAGGCCGCGCCGCCGTCGAGTGCGCTACCATGCCCGCATGAGCGCGCCCGCCTCCCCCGTCCGGCTCCGGGCCTCCGGCCTCCTCCTGGTCCTGCCGTGCCTCGCCCTGGCCGCCTGCTCGAGCGGCGGCGCCGGCGGCTCCGCCGGTCCCGGCACCACCGCCCTGCTGCTCGACGACCCCTCCTCGCCCGAGGCGCGGAGCTACCTGCTCCACCCGCCGGCCGGCGGGGTGGGCGAGGCCCTGCCGCTGGTGGTGGTGCTGCACGGGGCGTCGTCGAGCGGGGCCGAGGTCGAGCGCGTGACCGGCTTCTCGGTGCTGGCGGACCGGGAGGGCTTCATCGCCGTCTACCCGCAGTCGACCGGCTCCGGGCTCGGCCGGCTGTGGAACGCCGGCTTCTGCTGCGGCCCGGCGCAGGAGCGCCAGGTCGACGACGTCGGCTTCCTGCGCCGGGTGGTCGCGGACGTGGCGCTGCGCGTGCCGGTCGACCGGCAGCGGGTGTACCTGGTCGGATACTCCAACGGCGGCATGCTCGCCCACCGCTTCGCGGCCGAGCGGGGCAGCGACCTGGCGGCGCTGGCGGTGGTGGGCGGGGCGGCCGGGGTGGTCGCCGCCGACGGCGCCCGGCAGGCGATGCCGACGCCGCGCATGGAGGTGCCGACGCTGCTCGTGCACGGCCTCGACGACGACGCCGTGCCCTACCGCGGCGGCAGCGGCCGGCGCGGCGTCACCTACTTCTCGGTGCCGGCCGCGGTCAGGGTGTGGGTGGCGGCCAACCGCTGCGGGCTGCTGCCGAAGCCGACCGAGGAGCGGCAGGGGACGGTCCTGGTCCGCTCCTTCGCCGGCCGCGCCCCGGTCGTGGTGTACGCCCTCCAGGGCTGGAAGCACGACTGGCCGGGCCGGGCCCAGACCACGGCGCTGGGGGCGGACGCGCCGCTGGCGGGCTTCGACGCCGCCGAGGTGATCTGGGGCTTCGTCGGGTCGCACCGCCGTGTCCTCGAAGTCATGTGACGAGGCCGAGCCGCGGCCGCGGCCGGGGCTCGGGCGCAGCCTGGGCGAGCTGCTCTACCGCCTCCGCACCGAGGCGGACACCCCGGCCCGCCAGGCGCTGTCGGTCGCGCTCGGCGTGCTGGTCGGCTGCCTGCCCCTGTTCGGCCTGCACCTGGCGCTGTGCCTGCTGCTCGGCCGCCTGCTGCGCCTGTCCCGCGTCACCATGTACCTGGCGGCGAACCTCAACAACCCGCTGCTGGCGCCGTTCCTGGTCTACCTGCAGATCCAGGCCGGCTCGCTGCTCCTCGGGGGTCGGCTCTACCCCCTGACCTGGGAGGCCCTGGCCGAGGCGCGGCTGCTCGAGTGCCTGGGCGAGCTGGCCGTCGGCAGCGTGGCCGTGGGCGCGGTCCTGGGGGCGCTGGCCGGCCTGGCCGCCTTCCGCCTGCTGCGCCTCCGGCCGCCGGACCGCTACCGTGAGCTGCTGGTGGAGCGGGCGGCGCGACCCTACCTGGACTCGGGCTACCTGCACTGGGAGTTCGTGCGCGGCAAGCTCCGCCACGACGGGGTCTACCTCCGCCTGCTGGCGAGCGGCGTGCTGCCGGCCTCCGGCCGCCTGCTCGACCTGGGCTGCGGCCGTGGCATCCTGCTGCGGGCGATCGCGGTCGCCGCCGAGCCGGACCTCGCCGGCCAGCGCCCGCCGGGCTGGGCCGAGCCGCCGGCGGGCCTCGAGCTGGT
>CAYTJW010001130.1:0-2045 GCA_964438135.1 uncultured Thermoanaerobaculia bacterium | reverse complement strand
GCCCTCGGCGGCGGGGTGGTGGTGGCGCCGGGCGGCCCGTCCCCGCCGTGCGCGGTTCGGCCCGCCGCCCGGGCCCTGGCTTTCGGCCCGGGGTTGGGCCTGCGGTCGGGGGGGCTCGCGCGTCCCGCCCGCCGGGCTCACGGCCGCGGCCTCCCCAGGGTCTCGCCGACCTCGGTCGCGTCCAGCCCCTGGTGGTAGGCCACCACCGCGCGGTTGGCGTCGCGCCGCGCGCGCCACCTGTCATGAATCGGCCGGGGGTATGCTCCCTCCTGGAAGCCCGGCAAGGGGCTTCCGAGTTGAACGACCAGGAGCGACGCGCAGGCGAGCGTGGGGCCGAGGCCCGGCGCCGCCGGCGCCCGCTCGAGCCACATCCCGACCCGCCCGCGCCTGGCGCGGCTCGAGCAGGAGGCAGCCATGAACAACACCATCTTCGCCTTCGACGTCCCCCCGAACGAGCCGATCGAGGCCTACGGTCCGGGCTCGCCGGCCCGCGCCCGCCTCAAGAAGGAGCTCGAGCGTCAGGCCGCGACCGAGATCGAGATCCCGCTCCTGATCGGCGGCAAGGAGGTGCGCACCGGCTCGACCGGCACCGTGGTCATGCCCTGCGACCACGGCCACGTCCTCGCCACCTACCACAAGGCGGGCGAGCGGGAGGTCGCCCAGGCGATCGCGGCGGCGCTGGAGGCGCACCGCGCGTGGGAGACCCTGTCCTGGGTCGAGCGGGCGTCGATCACCCTCAAGGCGGCGGAGCTGCTGTCGCGCAAGCACCGCGACCTGGTCAACGCCGCGACCATGCTCGGCCAGGGCAAGAACGTCCTCCAGGCCGAGATCGACGCCGCCTGCGAGGTCGTCGACTACCTGCGCTACAACGTCTACTTCGCCTCGCGGATCTACGCCGACCAGCCGCGCAGCGGCATGGACCAGCTCAACCGGATGGAGTACCGGCCGCTCGAGGGGTTCGTGCTCACGGTCAGCCCGTTCAACTTCACCGCCATCGCCTCCAACCTCAACCTGTCGGTGGCGCTCATGGGCAACACCGTGGTGTGGAAGCCGGCGACCACGGCGCTGCTGTCGAACTACTACCTGATGAAGGTCTTCCAGGAGGCCGGCCTGCCCGACGGGGTGGTCAACTTCCTGCCCGGGAGCGGCGCCCTGATCGGCCGGGTCGCCCTGTCCCACCGCGACCTGGCCGGGGTCCACTTCACCGGCTCCAACGCCACCTTCAACTCGCTGTGGAAGACGATCGCGGGCAACATCGAGAACCTCCGCACCTACCCGCGGGTGGTGGGCGAGACCGGCGGCAAGGACTTCGTCTTCGTCCACGCCTCGGCCGACCCGGCCGAGGTCGCGACCGCGATCGTCCGCGGCGCCTTCGAGTACCAGGGCCAGAAGTGCTCGGCCGCCTCCCGCGCCTACGTCCCGCGCTCGCTGTGGCCCGAGATCCGGGGGCTGCTGCGCGAGATGGTGGCCGAGATCCGGGTCGGCGACGTGCGCGACTTCCGCAACTTCGTCAACGCGGTGATCGACGAGGCCTCGTTCGACAACATCATGGGCTACGTCGCCCGGGCTCGGGCGGCGAGCGGGGTCGAGGTCGTCACCGGCGGCGAGGGCGACAGGTCGCAGGGGTACTACGTGAAGCCGACCATCCTCCGCACCGACGACCCCCACTTCGTGACCATGGAGGAGGAGATCTTCGGCCCGGTGATGACGGTCTTCGTCTACGAGGACCGGGACTTCGAGGCGACCCTCGCCCTCTGCGACCAGACCTCGCCCTACGCCCTGACCGGCGCCGTGTTCGCCCGCGACCGCTACGCCTTCGTCAAGGCCTGCCAGGCGCTGCGCCACGCCGCGGGCAACTTCTACATCAACGACAAGCCGACCGGGGCGATGGTCGGCCTGCAGCCCTTCGGCGGCGCGCGCGGCTCGGGCACCAACGACAAGGCGGGCGGACCGTTGAACCTGTACCGCTGGGTCAGCCCGCGGACGATCAAGGAGACCTTCGTGCCCGCGACCCACTTCGCCTACCCCTTCCTGGCCGCGGAGTA
>CAYTJW010001129.1:0-2047 GCA_964438135.1 uncultured Thermoanaerobaculia bacterium | reverse complement strand
CGTCGCAGACCTCGACCCGTCCTGCGACCCCGCCCAGCCCGCCCAGCACCACCTCGAGCCCGAGCACCTCCTGCCCGGCCGCGACCACCCCGTCGACCCAGCCGACGCCCAGGCCCCCCTCGCCGCGAGCGCGCACGCTGTACCCACCGACCGGCACCAGCCCGAAGACGAAGGCGCCGCCGGCACCGCTCGTCACCGTCTGCAGCGGCCCCAGCCGAGCGTCGACGGTCGCCCACAGCTCGACCTCGGCGCCGGCCACGGGCTGCTCGGCTCCGGCCGGGCCCGCCAGCACCACGCCGCCGACGACGCCCGGCGCGGCCAGGGTCAGGACCAGGTGCCGGCCGTCGTCGGTCGGGTCGAGCTCCTCCACCAGGCTCGCCAGGCCGTAGAGGGGGTTGAGCGCCTCCACCACCAGTGGCCCCACCCCCTCGGGCAGGCCCTCGAGGTGGGCGATCCCCTGCTCGTCCAGCCAGCACTGGCTGCCACCCGGGCAGGGGAACGACCCCTCCTCGGGCAGGAGCGAGATGCCCCCGCCGGGGTCGAGCCCCGGCCGGCGGTAGCGCAGCTCGACCAGAGGGTGGACCACGCCGCCGCCTTCGGTCTCCGCCACCACCTCCACCGTCAACCCGACCGCTCCCCCCAGCGTCACCACGCCCGCGGCGGTCGCGCCGTCGAAGGGGATCGAAACCCCTCCCCGGCCCAGCCGGCCGAGGCCCGCGGCGAGCAGGGCGTGCTCCCCCGGCGCCAGGCCCGCGAGCGTCACGCGGCCGTCCCCCCCGGTGCGGCCCTCGTCGCCGCCGCCGAAGCGATCGGCCGCGACCTGCACCCCGCCCACCGGCAGGCCGGCGCGGTCCAGCACCTGGACCTCGACCTGCCCCGTCGCCACCACCACCTCCAGGTCGACGGCGAGCTCCTGCCCCCCGACCAACAGGTCGAGACCGCGGCGGACGCTGGCCCCGGTCACGGGGTCCTCCGCCCGGAGCCACAGGCTCCCCAGCTCCAGCTCGTCGAGGCGGTACCGGCCGGCGGTGTCGGCGAGCGCCCAGGCGCCCCGGCCCAGGGCCACCACCAGGCCCCCCTGGACCGGCTCGCGCAGGCCCCCGGAGCGTCGCCAGACCGTGCCGCGCACCGCGGCCACGGCGTCGGCGACGGCCACCACCTCGAGCCGGTTGGTCGCGTCACCGACCAGCTCGGCCAGCAGCTCGCCCACCCAGCGCCGACGGACCGGGTCGAAGGCCCGGACCGTGACCACCCCTGGCGGCACGGCCTCCATGACGAAGGCGCCGTCGTCGTCGGTCGAGGCCACGGCGCAGGCCCCCTCCGCACCGGCCGGCACCAGGTGGACGTCGACGCCCGCGAGCGGCGCGCCCCCCTCACCGTCCACCACCCGCCCCTCGACCCGGGCCAGCGCGACGGGCGCCGCCGCGGGCAGGAGCAGCTCGGCCAGCGCCTCCTGCCCGGGCCCGGGGATGGCGGTGGTGGCGAGGGCGTAGAGGGGCCCGTCGACGGCCAGCAGCTGCACGGCGCCGACCGGCAGGTCGCGCAGGCGGAAGGCGCCGGTCGCGTCCGGCACGGCCCAATCGTGCTCGGCCGGCAGCGCCACCGAGCGGGCGTGGACCGAGGCCGCCCGGAGCGGGAGGCCGTCGGCCCGGGTCAGCGTGCCGACCACGTCGCCCCGGCCGAGCATCACCACGAGCAGGTCGCGCACGTCGCCGTCGCCGCCGAGGCGGGCGGAGAGCCGCGCCTCGTGGCCGGTCGCCGGGTCGACCGCCCGCAGCAGGAAGGAGGCCATCCGCGCCGGGACCTGGCCGTCGCGCCAGCGCACCGCGTCGAGCAGGAAGCGGCCGGTGGCGTCGGTCGTCACCCGGTCGGCCAGCGCCGGCAGCCAGGTGGCCCCGTCGAGCAGGCTGTCCACGCACACCGCCTCGTAGAGCTCGACCACGGCCCCCGCCACCGGCGCGCCGCCCGCGCCCACCACCGCCCCGCGCACCACCCCGGTCGCGAGCACCCCGACCGCGGTCACCACCTCGTCCGCCAGCAGCAGGCG
>CAYTJW010001128.1:0-2050 GCA_964438135.1 uncultured Thermoanaerobaculia bacterium | reverse complement strand
ACCACACCCCAGCCCCCTGCGCTGCCGTCCAACCCGCGAATCGCTCAGGTTAGGAGCTGGTATTTGGCACGCGACATTCCGACGTAAAGGAGCGCCTCGACCCCTGGACCCTCGAGAGTCTGCACGTCTGTCAGAACGACCACGGGGGCCTCGAGGCCCTTGAAGGCATGGATCGTTGCGAAACCAACAGCGGAGCTGCTTCGGTCAGCTGTGCGGAATGGAGCGAGGCCGGCGTCGGAGTGATCCCGCCCGACCTGAGCTGCACAACATGCAGCATCCTCTCTGGTTGACAGCACGACGATCTCGTCAGGTCGGAAGTCCCGACGCAAGGCCAGGACCTTCTGGTGAAGTAGCCGCGCCTGCCCGTCGGCTTTGCGGTAGAAGACCACCTCAATGTCAGGACCTGCATCGGTGCAAAGGATGCGCGCGTAGCCGGGCTCGAGCGCGCACGCCAGCTCCACACCGGTAGTTACCTGGGCGGTGTTTCTGCAGTTGATTCTCAAGGGAAGGACAAAGTGGTGCGGGCTCCGGTCACGCAGAAGCGCCTGGAGGGCTCCCTGCTGTCCGGCCCCATCCCGACCATACACCGACTGGCGTTCGAGGTCGCCAAACATGGCCCAGCGGCCGGTTCCGAGCCCGCCGTCCAGAAGTACGTCGAAAACGTCCAGGTACTCCGGTGTGAGGAGGTCCTGGATCTCATCGACCACTGCCGTGCGAAACAGTGGTACCGGGATCCTGCCATCGAGTGAATACTCCAAAGCAGTCTCCGGCAATGTGGCGGACCAGAAATCTGGCCGCGCTTCCGTCGGGACGGACAGCTGAAGCAGCCTCAAGAGTATCCCGTGGAAAGTACCCACGGTAAGAAGGCCGGAGGCTGGCATGCAGGGGAGCGTCGCCTCTCGCTCAAGCCATCGACCGAGGAGCCGGTTGAAGCAGCAAAGCAGGGTCGGCCGGCCGCTAAGCACAGACCTTCGGGCAGCCTCGAGAGCCAGGAGTGTCTTGCCGGTTCCTGCGGGTCCCTTCACAAGTACTTGCTGGTTCTCCTCCAAGGCATCCAGCACTGAGAACTGGTCTTCGGTAAAGGACCGGATCTCTCTTTCCGCTTCATTCAGGCGCATGCGCGTCGAGAGCGGGCATTCGAAATCACCTCGGAGCGCCCGCACTATTCGGGCTACCTGCGCCCGATCGGGCCTGCTGTGACGAGAATCGTACCATCTTGCCGAGGGCGTGGACGACGTGTGACGGTGCGCCGCCTGCAGGACCGCCTTGCAGCAGTCGGTAATCGACCGGCCGTCCAGTGTCGCTCGATCCACGACTTGCCAGGGGAACCACTCGGGTGAAGTCTCATCGAACGTGACGCTGGTGAAGACCACGGCAGACGTAAACAGGACGCGGTTCAGCGATGGGTCAACGCCGGCGAGATAGCGACGGATGGCGTGCATTCCATCTGCGGCCTGGCGGAAAGGACCGGTGCCAGAGGCGTGTACGCTGCCCCCGCCGCCGTAGACCCACATCCCACCCTCGCGTCGGACACCACCTGCCTTGACCTCAACACAGAGGACCCCTTCACCAGGAACAACCACCAGGAAGTCGACCTCTCCGGCAAGGCGGCTCGGATGTCGCGCCACACCCAAGGAATGGAGAACAGTCCATTCGCTCGTTCCGGCTTCCTCGCGGAACCTCTCGAACAGCGCGCGCTCGCCCGGAGACGTGCATTCCGGGGGAACGTACGGTGGGATCATCCTGGCCATCGAGGTCTAGCTTTCGACAGGAACCATGCAGTTGATCTGCCCGTATGGTACGTGCACCACGGTGTGAATCACATCCGCAACTCGAAGGACGGCAAGTTCTCCAGCATCGACGGCTGGAAGGGTCAGCTTCAGGTCGTGAGATACCATGGTTTCCGTCGCCACCAGTTGCCGCACGCGGGACAACAGCGCACTCCTGATCTTCATCCCGGCCCGGAGGTGATACCGGATAACCATGCGCATCTCCTTCACCTAACCTGAGCGATTCGCGGGTTGGACGGCAGCGCAGGGGGCTGGGGTGT
>CAYTJW010001127.1:0-2054 GCA_964438135.1 uncultured Thermoanaerobaculia bacterium | reverse complement strand
GTCGCCGAAGTCCCAGACGAAGGTCGGGGAGCCGCTGCAGCCGGTGGCCTGGGCCGAGCCGGAGAACGCGACCGGCTCGCCGGCCTCGGCGGTGGGCGGCGCGCTGCCCGAGCAGGTGAGGGTGCAGCTCCCGCCCGCCCGGTACTCGTAGGCGCCGAGGTCGGGTGAGGCGTCGCGGGGCTGGTTGTCGAAGTCGAAGGCCGGCGTCCCCTCGGCGGTGCCGGCGTCGACCGCCGGGCTGGCCGCGAGCAGGTGGGCGTCGAAGGCGTCGACGTCGTCGCTGAGGAGGCCGGGCGCGACGCCGCACTGGGCGTGGCCGCCCGGGCAGGCGTCGTCCTTGACCCCGTCGACGAGCGAGTAGTCGAGGTCGAAGACGGCGTCGCCGTGGGGGAAGGTCTCCTGGTAGACCAGGCAGGTGCGGTCGCCGCCGCCCGGGAACTCCTCGTCGCCGACGAAGACCGTGTTGCGGAGGGTGATCAGCTCGCTGCCGTCGCAGCTCGAGTGCTCGAGGTCGCAGTCGCCCAGGACCAGGCAGTCGCCGTGGCCGGCGATGGTGGTGTTGAGCAGGGCGACCCGGTCGCCCTGGCGGAGGGTGAGGGACAGGGTGTTGCCGGCCGCCCGGCAGTTGTCGACGTCGTAGGTGAAGGGCTGGCCCTCGAAGTAGCCGCAGTTGCCGACCGCGATCGAGCTCTCGACCACCGCCGGCCCGTTGGTCTTGAGCTGGTTGCCGGCGTTGCCCTCGGCGAGGGTGCGGCGGATGGTGATCTGCGAGCCGGAGCGGGCGTAGAGCAGGTCGAGGCCGTCCGAGGTGTTGTGGCGGAAGACGCAGTCCTCGAACACCCAGTGGCCGGCGGTGGCGCCGGTGCCGAAGCCGTCGCCGTAGCCGCCCGCGGACTGCGCCCAGCAGCCGCTCGGCTGCCCCTCGGGCCAGGTCTCGACGCAGCCGTTCCACTCCACCACCAGCCCGTGGAAGGCCAGGGTGCCCGAGTTCGAGTCGCCGCCGTCGTCCCACAGGTCGCCGTCCCACCCGGCGGCGCCGTTGCCGGCCAGTCGCACCCGGTCGACGGTCCAGTCGGTCAGCCGGCCGGCGTGGATGCCGGTCGAGGCGAGGCCGTGGACGTCGAGGTCGTGCAGCCAGACCGAGCTCGAGTCCGCGGCCTGGATGCCGATCGACGCCCAGTCGCCGTAGGGGGCGGTGTCCCGCTCGCAGGCGAGGCCGCCGCTGTGGCCCTCGGCGCAGGTGGCGCGGTCGGTGATCTCGAGGCAGCCGACCTCGACGTTGCTCGAGTCGGAGAGGTCGAGGACGAAGTCGACCCGCTCCGCGCCCCACAGCTCCGGCGGCGCGGGGCAGCCCTGGTCGTGGCCCTGGCCGAGGATGCGGGTGGGGTGGGAGGGGTCCGGGCCGCTCGGCACCGGCGCCAGGTGGCAGCCCCAGGGGTAGTCGGCGGCGCAGCGCTCGCCGTCCTCCTCCGCCCCCGGCGCCCCCCAGCCCATGCGGTAGCTGCCGGCGTGGACCAGGAGCGTGTCGCCGCCTGCGAGTCGGGCCGGCCCGTCCGGCGGCAGGGCGCGGAAGGGGTGGTCCCAGGCGCAGGCCTGGCCGGCGCCGGCGCCGGGGTAGGCGGCGTCCGCCGTCCCCGTGCACTGCTCGGCGGTGCCGCCGTCGGGGCGGACGTGGTAGGTGGTGGCGGCGGCCGGCAGGGCGGCGGCGAGCGCCAGCAGCAGCCAGGGGGTGCGGCGCGGGCGGCGGTGGGCCATGGTGGTGTCCTTTCGTGCTCTGTCTCGAGTCTACCCCCGAGGCTCCGGTTGCGACCCCGGCCGAGCTCGTTTTCCCGCCGGCGCGGCTACACTGCGGCGGTGCGGTCGTGGCTCTTCCTCGCCGCCCTGGTCGTGCTGGCGGTGGCCGCCGTGGGCTGTCGTCGCCACCTGCGACGGGCCGTGACCCTGGCCCTGGCCGCGGCGGCGCTGGCGGTGGTGGCGGCGTGGGCGGCAGTCGAGCCGTTCGACCTGCGCAAGCTCGTCGGCGTCTGCCTGATGCCGATGGGGCTGCTGTGGCT
>CAYTJW010001126.1:0-2056 GCA_964438135.1 uncultured Thermoanaerobaculia bacterium | reverse complement strand
CTGCAGCCAGCGATCGAGGCGGTCCTCGTCGCCGGCGTCGGTCGCGGCGGGTGAGGCGATCGCCACCCCGCGCCGCGCCGCCACCCCGGCGGGCCGCGCCAGGGCTTCGAGCGCCTCGCCGAGGCGCTCGACCGGCCACAGGCAGGCGGCCAGGGTCGTCATCACCCGCCCTCGCCGAGGCCCGCCACCCGCCCGTCGGTCAAGGTGGCGCGGCGGAAGACCGGGCTCTGCCAGAGCCGGGCGCGGACCTCGGCCTCGGCCGCGAGCAGGGAGGAGAAGCGCGAGTCGCGTCGCGCCGCGAGCTCGGCCGGGGAGCCGTCCTCGACCACCCGCCCGTCCTCCACCACGACCACCCGCGGGAAGGACAGGGTCTCGCCGAGATCGTGGGTGACGCACAGCAGGGTCGCGCCCTGCCAGTGGTCGCGGGCACGGGCCAGCAGCCGGGCGCGCAGGCGGCGCTCGAGCCCGCGGAACGGCTCGTCCAGCAGGACCAGGCCGGCGTCGGCCCGCAGCAGCGAGCGGCCCAGGCGAACCCGTTGCCCCTCCCCCCCGGAGGCGAAACCACCGCCCTCGCCGAGCGGCGTTTCGAGGCCCGCCGGCAGGGACTCGACCAGCGGCCGCAGCTCGGCGGCTCGGATCGCCTCCGGCAACCGGCCGGCGGCGCCGTCGGGCGAGCCGTACAGCAGGTTCTCCAGCAGCGAACGATTCCACAGGGCGACGGTGGGGTCGACCCAGGCGGTCCGCTGGCGCAGGTGGGCGAGGACGGTGCCTGAGAGCGGCCGGCCGTCGACCGTGGCCTGACCGGTCGTCGGCCGGTGCCAGCCGAGCAGCACCCCGATCAGGCTGGTCTTGCCGGCGCCCGAACGGCCGACGACGGCGACGTGCTCGCCCGCCGCGACCACCAGGTCGACCTGGCGGAGGAGGTCGTGACCTCCGGCGCGGACCGTGACCTGCTCGAGAGCGAAGGAGACCGGGCCGGAGGGAGGACACGTCGCCGGGGCGGGAGCCGCGTCGGAGGTCGCGGTCGGGTCCACCGCCGCCAGCGGCTCCAGCGCCCGCAGCAGGACGTTGCGGTGGGCCGGCAGCTGGCGCGCGAGCAGCGCCACCTCGGTGCCGACCGTCGGCAGCTTGAGCGCCCAGTACAGCAGCAGCAGCACGCCGCCGCTCGTGCCGGCGCGCGCCAGGTGGGCGAGGACCAGCGCGACGACCAGGGCATGGGCAGCGACCGACTGCACACCGTCGACCGCCAGCGCCGCCTGCCGCAGCTGGCCGCTCGCCCGGCCCCACTCGCGCAGCACCGCGTCGTGCTCACGTCGGAGCGCCCGCTCGGCGCCGTGCGCGCGGGCGGCGACCAGACCGAGCAGGGCGTCGAGGTAGAAGCGCGACAGCGACGCCTGGTGGGAGCGGACCCGCAGGTCACGCTCGGCCAGGAGCGGCTGCGACAGCAGCGGCAGACCGACCGCGACCGCGGCGGCGGCCGCGGCCAGAGGGGCGCTGGCCGGGTCGAGCCAGGCGATGCCGGCAGTGGTCGCGGCCAGCTCGCAGACGCTGGCGACCAGCTGCGCGGCGAGCGGCGGCAGGGAGCGCAGCATGTGGACCTTGTGCGCCCGGTCAGCCATGTCCGAGGTGAGGCGGCTGCGGAAGTAGGAGTCGGCCAGGCGGGGGATGGCGCGCAGCGTGGCGAGGCGGACCTCGCCGTCGAGCAGCCGGCCGAGGCGGAGCGCGCCGCCGACCATCTGCCCCCGCAGCAGCCAGGCGAGCCCGACCAGGACGAGCAGGGCGAGCATCGCCAGGAGCCGCTCCGCGGGCAACGCCAGCAGGCGCCCGCCGTCGAGCAGCCCGCGCAGCAGCAAGGCCTCGATCACGGTCACCGCGGCCGCCAGTGCGGCCAGGGCCAGCATCGAGGCCGGCCGCAGGACACCGCGCCCGGTCACGAGCCGCAGCAGCTCGCGGCCGGGGCTGGTCTCCGGTGCGCGGAGGGTCTCGGCCAGGTCGGGTCGCACGGCGGTCCGGGTCGGCGCGTCGGCGGGGGAGGCGGCGGTGCCGTCGGCGGGGC
>CAYTJW010001125.1:0-2056 GCA_964438135.1 uncultured Thermoanaerobaculia bacterium | reverse complement strand
CAGGCCGGCGGCGGTCGCGAAGGCCATCCGCCGCAGGCGCTCCCGGCCGCGGCGGGAGCGGATGGCCCGGAGTCGGCGCACCACCTCGTCGGCGG
This sequence comes from uncultured Thermoanaerobaculia bacterium, assembly GCA_964438135.1. Lineage (GTDB taxonomy): Bacteria > Acidobacteriota > Thermoanaerobaculia > Thermoanaerobaculales > Sulfomarinibacteraceae > CAYTJW01. Next base: position 1,961 of record CAYTJW010001125.1, on the reverse strand, counting down.
TCGGCCGCAGCGCCGGGTCGGGCGACTCGAGCGACGCGACCAGGCTCGCCAGGGCCGGCTCGACGCCCTCGAGGGGCCGGGTGTCGGCCAGGCTGACCTTGAGCAGCCGCGACTCCAGCGTCGGCGCGTCGTGGTAGGCCGCCTGGCCGCTCAGGAGCTCGTGCAGCAGGATGCCGAGGGAGTAGAGGTCGGAGGCGGTGGTCAGCTCGTCGCCGCGGGCCTGCTCCGGGCTCATGTAGCCGACCGTGCCGACGACGCTGCCGGTCCGGGTGGCGCCCGGCGGCGGGCCGGCGGGGCCCGCCTCCTCGGCCGAGGTGGCCTCGCGGGCCGCTGCCACGGTCTCCTCGCCGACCCGCCGGGCGAGGTCGAAGTCGAGCACCTTGACCGCGCCCGTCGGCGTGCAGATGACGTTCTGCGGCTTGAGGTCGCGGTGGACGATGCCGGCGCGGTGGGCGACCGAGAGCACCTCCGCCACCCGCTCGGCGACCTCGAGCTGGCGGTCGCGGTCGAGGCCGCGGTCCATGGCCTCGCGCAGGCTCTCCCCGTCCACCAGCTCCAGCACCAGGACGTCGGCGCCGGCCGCCTCCTCGAGACCGTAGACCTTGCAGATGCCGGGGTGCTCGAGGGCGGACAGGATGCGCGCCTCGCGCTCGAAGCGGGCCCGCGCCACCGGGTCGAGGCGGCGCCGCCGGTGCACCACCTTGAGCGCCACCGGCCGCTCGAGGCGCTCGTCGAAGCCGCGCCACACCTCGCTCATGCCGCCCGCGCCGAGCTGGCGCTCGACCCGGATGTGGCGGATGCGGTAGCCCGGCTCGAGCGGCATGGCTCAATCGTAGCGACACCGGGAACGGTGGTCGAGCGGCGGGAGCGGCTGGGCGGGAGCGGGCCGACCGGCACCACGATGGCCCCGAATCGGCTATCGTGGCCGCGGCCGAGGGCCGCGGGAGGTGCCATGGCTCGGAATGCCGCCAGTGCCGTGTGGACCGTGCTCGGGGTGGTCGCCGCCGCGCTGCTCGTGGTGGCGGTGGTGTTCGGGCCGCGCCTGTACCGCGAGGGCCGCGCCATGGTCGGCCCGATCACCGACATGGCCAGGGCCGAGAAGGAGCTCGCCGCGCTCGACGCTCAGCTGCCCTGGCAGGAGCCGGCCGACGGCCGCATCGCCGCCGACCGCCTGACCGTGTTCCTGGCCGTGCGCCGCGACCTCGCTCCCCACTACCAGCGGTGGGAGGAGAAGCGTCGCGAGGTCGAGGGCCGCCCCGAGCCCGAGGGGTGGCAGGCCGCCAAGGAGATCCTGGCCGCGGCCGGCCAGGTCCTCGCCGCCCAGACCGCGACCCTGCGCCAGCACGGCATGTCGCGGGCCGAGTTCCGCTGGCTCGAGCTCGAGGTCTACGACGGCTGGCCCCACGCCCGGGCGGCGGCCGTGTCCGCCGACGCCGACCGCCGCCTGCGGAGCCTGACCGAGGACGACCTGCGCTTCGTCGCCGGCCTCGCGGCCGAGCACGGCCCCTCGCCGGCGCTGGCCGCGGTCGGCCGGCGCCTCGAGCAGCGCCTGGCCGCGCTGCCGCCCGAGACCGCCGCGCCGGCGACGGACGACCCCGACCAGGCCCTCCTCGCCGCCCGGGGCGAGGAGATCGCCGCCCTCGACTTCTCGGCCTACCAGGACCTGCACGCCCGTCTGCGCCAGGCGCCGGGGGAGGAGTTCACGGTGCGCATCGGCGAGGGGGGCGACCGGCCGCGAGCCGAGCCGGAGCGCGACGGGGCCGCGGCCGAGGAGACGGTGATGGAGGTGCTGGGCGAGCCCGAGGCGACGCCGGCGCCGTAGGGGAGCCGGCAGCGGGAACAGCCGCGCCCCGCCCGCTGCTACCCTGAGGCGTCATGTGCCTGCTCCTCCTCGCCTGGGACGCGCACCCGCGCTACCTGCTGGTGGCGGCCGCCAACCGCGACGAGCTCCGCGACCGGCC
>CAYTJW010001124.1:0-2058 GCA_964438135.1 uncultured Thermoanaerobaculia bacterium | reverse complement strand
GCTCGCCCGGGCCGCGAGCGTGCTGGGCGCGGCGACGCTGTTCCAGGGCCAGCTGCCGGTCGCCAGCGCCGGCTTCCGCACCGCGCTGGCCGTCCAGCAGCGGCTGGCGCCGGTGAGCCCCGGCCTGGTGCGATCCTGGAACAGCCTCGGGGCGGTGGCCTGGAACCAGGGAGACCTCGCCGGCGCGCGCGGCTGCTACGGCAAGGCGCTGGCGGTGGCCGTGCAGCTCGACCCCCGCAGCCGGGAGGTGGCGGCGATCTCGAACAACCTCGGCGCCCTGGCGTGGCGGTGCGGGGACTTCGACGCCGCCCGGCGGCGGTTCGCCACCGCCCTGGAGGTCACGCGGGAGGTGGCGCCCGGCAGCGTCGACGAGGCCGCGAGCTGGAACAACCTCGCCATGGTCGAGCACCAGTCTGGCCACTTCACCGAGGCCAACCGCGCCTACCTGCAGGCGGCGGCGATCCGCCAGGCGCTGGCGCCCGGCAGCCTCGAGCTGGCGGCGGTGTGGAACAACCTCGGCAACTTGGCCCGGGACCGGGGCGACCTGGTCGAGGCCCGGGCGCGCTTCCTCGCGGCCCTCGCGGTCCACCAGCGGTTGGCCCCGGACACCCTCGACGCGGCGCAGATGTGGAACAACCTCGGCACCGTCGCCCACGACCAGGGTGACCTGGCGGCGGCGAGGGAGTTCCACCTCCAGGCCCTGGCCATCCGCCGGCGGGTGGCGCCGGACAGCCTGGATGTGGCCACGAGCTGCAACAACCTCGGCGCCGTGGCCGCCGACACCGGCGACCCGCACGGCGCCAGGGGGTACTACTGGGAGGCACTGGCGGTGTACCCGCGGCTCGACGCCGAGACCGTCGACCTGGCTGCCACCGCCAACAACCTGGGGCTCGTGGCGCTCCGTCTCGGCGATCTGGCCGCGGCCGGGCAGGCCTTCCGCGAGGCGGAGGCGGTGCTCGAGCGGCTGGCGCCGGACAGCCTCGACCTGGCCGTGACCTGGCGCAACCTCGGCGACCTGGCGGTCGCGGCAGGGGACCTGGCCGGGGCCGAGGCCGCCCACGAGAGGGCGCTGGCCGTGGAGCAGCGGCTGGCGCCGGGCAGCGTCGGCGAGGCCTCCTGCTGGCGGAGCCTGGGCGACGTCGCCCGGCGCCAGGGTCGGCTCGAGCTGGCGCGGGACCACCACCGGCGGGCGGTGGCCGCGCTCGAGACCCAGCGGACGCGGGTCGGCGGCTCGGCCGCGCGGACGAGCTTCGCCACCCGCAGCGGCGGCTTCTACCAGGACCTCCTGCAGGTACAGCTGGATCTGGGTGACACCCGGGCCGCCCTCGAGACCCTCGAGCGCTCGCGCGCCCGGGCGCTGCTCGAGATCATGGGGGCCCGCTGGGTCGACCTCCGCCAGGAGCTGCCGGCCGAGCTCCTGGCGCGCGAGCGGGAGCTCGGTCGCCGGCGGAAGGACCTCTACGCCAACCTGGCCGGGTCGACGGCCGACGTCGACCCTGGCCAGCTCGAGGCCTGGCGCGAGCAGCTGCTGCTGCTGCCGGCCGAGGAGGACGCGCTGGCCGAGGAGATCCGGGCCGCGGCGCCGCGCTACGCCGACCTCGAGTACGCCCGGCCGCTCGAGCTCGACGGCGTGGTGGGGGCGCTCGCGCCCGGCACCCTGCTGCTCGCCTACGCCGTGGGCGAGGACGAGACCTGTCTCTTCGCCCTGCTCAAGAACGGCGACGGGTCGCACGAGCTCGCGGTCCACCGGCTGCCGGTCAGCCGGGACCGGCTCGCGACCGGCGTGGCCAGGCTGCGGAACGCGGCCGGCGACCGCGAGCAGGCGCTGCTGGGCGACGCGGCGGGCGGGAGGCGCCCGGCCGAGCGGCTGTACGCCCTGCTGGTCGCTCCGGCCGAGGGCATGGTCGGCCGCTGCGAGCGGCTGCTGGTGGTCCCCGACGGCCCTCTGCACCAGCTGCCGTTCGCGGCCCTGGTGGAACCCGGCTCGGGGCAACCCCTGGCGGCCCGGCGGCCGGTCCACCACGCCCTGTCCGTGACCCTCTACGCGCAGCTGGCGGG
>CAYTJW010001123.1:0-2059 GCA_964438135.1 uncultured Thermoanaerobaculia bacterium | reverse complement strand
CCAGCAGCCCACCCACGCCTCATGACCGGCACCCGCGTGTCAGGAGGTCTGGAGCACCGACCGCATCTCCGTGTTCGACGTCAGTCCGCCGGAGAAGCTCCAACTGGTCGAAGACCTGTGGGACGACCTCGCGGCCGATCCCGAGCGGGTGCCGGTCCAGGAGTGGCACAGGCAAGAGCTGGCGCGGCGAAAGGCAGCGCTGGCGGGCACGCCCGCTTCGGGGCTCGCGTGGGACGAAGTCCGCCGTCGAGCGCGAGCTCGCAGTGGCCGTTGAGCTCGTCGTCAGCCCAGAGGTCGTCAGCGACCTCGCGGAAGCTCGCGCCTGGTACGAGGAGCGGCGCGTCGGCCTCGGAGAGGAGCTCCTCAGCTGCGTCGAGGCTTGCGTGAACGGGATCTGCCGGCGGCCAGAGGCGCACGCCACTGTCCACGAGACGTTCCGGCGCGCCCTCGTCCGCCGTTCCCCTGCGCCGTGTACTACGAGCTCACTCCCGGAGCCGTCACCCTCTACGCCGTCCTTCACACTGCCCGGGACCCCGAGAAGTGGCGGCAGCGACTGATCTGACCGCATTCCGAGCGAGCTTCCCCCTGCTCTTCCGAAACGCGAGCCTCCCCTGCCATCCCGAGGACCCGCCCGCCAGCCGCTCCCCCAGGACCCGTCATTGCGAGCGGCCGCAGGCAGCGAAGCAATCCCGTGCGGGAAGGAGCGCGAACCTCGCCGCCCGGGATGGCCACGGCCCCCTGCTCGGCGGGAGCGGCGCACTCGTCGCCGCGGCTCCCCTGTCATCCCGAGGAGCCGCCCGCCTCACCTCCCCCTGTCATCCCGAGGAGCCGCCCGCAGGGCGGTGACGAGGGATCCCTCGCGGCAAACCCGCACCGCCCCAGCGAACCCGACCGCCGCTTCGCCTTCAGTCGACGCCGGCGCAGCCGCCCGGCGGGATCGGCCTGGTGCTACCCTCGACCGAGAGGGGTGCGCGATGAGCGAGATCGTGTTCCTGGTCGAGGAGGACCCCGAGGGAGGGTACACGGCACAGGCGCTGGGCTTCTCGATCTTCACCGAGGCGGAGACCCCGGAGGAGCTCGAGGCCAACGCGCGCGACGCGGTGCGGTGCCACTTCGAGGAGGGGCAGCTGCCCGCGGTCATTCGCCTCCGCCCCGTTCGCGACGACGCCAGCGCCGTCTGAAGCCGCTCGCCAGGCATCAGAAGGGACCCGTGCTGGCAGGAGCCCAGCCACCCACGAGACCTCCGGCCGCTGCGCCTCCTGTCCTGCGAGTCGCAGCGCCCGCCAGTGAGTCGCGCAGGGTCGGCGCGGGCTCGAGATCCGGGTGCGGCAGAGCTCAAGACCTGCTGCGGCGGTTCCGCCAGCGGTACGATGACAGGCGGGGGGTTCGTGTGACCGCGACCGAAGCGACCGCAGAGGTCTTCTGGACGGCCTTCCAGACCTTGCGTCGCGAGGCGCAGAGGGCGGTGCTGGCGCACCTGGTGAAGGAGCAGGCGCTGCGCCGCGACCTTGTCGACCTCGCCTGCATCGAGGAGCGACGGGCCGAGCCGGAACGCCCCCTCGGCGCCTGCCTCGAGGACCGGGCTCGAAGCGGCTGACACCAGTGGCCTACCTCGTCCTCTGGAAGGGGTCGGCCGAGCGGGAGCTGGCGGCGCTCCCCGAGCCGGCCCACTCCAGGGGCGTCGAGCGGCTCACGGCGCTGGCAGGCGAACCGCGACCGAGGGGCAGCAGGAAGCTCCAGGGCCAGGCCGGTCGGAGGCCCCGCATCGGCGACTACCGCGTCCTCTACGAGGTCGACGACTCAGACCGTGACGGTGTTCGCCATCGGTCACCGACGCGACGTTTACCGATACGCGAGCACTGCGCGCCCGGCGGCGGCGAAGCCTGCCTCGACCCGGACCGCGGGCCTCCAGGCCCGCACCCGGTCCGCCGTGGCGCTGGATGCGCGGCTGGAGCCGCGCGGTCCGCGGGGCGGATGGCTGCCAAACCTCCGCCTCCCGGCGGCCGCACGGACCGCCTCCTCGACCCCGCCGCCCGCTCCCCGACACCCGTCACCGCGA
>CAYTJW010001122.1:0-2060 GCA_964438135.1 uncultured Thermoanaerobaculia bacterium | reverse complement strand
CCCGAGCTTCAACTCGCGCCCGCTTGCAGAAAGGTTCATCCGCCGGTGTATATCTGTCGGCTGGCTAAGTCTCTTCCGTTTTACCCTTGTACAGTCAGGAGTTAGCGTGTTCACTTCCAACGCTCCCATTCGTCCTCGAGCTCGACCAGGTCGACCATGGCCTCGACTCCACTCCCGCTCACGCGACCACCCCCCATGCCGTCACCCACCTCGCCCGCCGCCGGGACCAGGGCCGCCTCGACCAGGTCGCCGCTCCCTCGCCTCGAGGTCCGCATCAGCTCGCCTCCTCGCTCACGCTCACGCCCTCGTCGAGGTCGAACAGGTAGCCGGCCTCGGCCTCCTCCACGCCCGATGTCCGCTCGAGCTCGCCGAGCTCCTCGACCCGTATCGTCGCGCCCTCCTGGCCCCGGCCCACCCACACCTTCCGCGCCACAAGCTCCACCACCAGGGCGTCGTCGACGAGCACCGTCGACGTCAAGCCGTCGAGGACGGCGCGCACCAGCTTGTCGACGTCGGGGCGGCCGGCCGGCCAGGCCGGGGCGCCGGCCCTGACGGTGGAGGCGTTGCGTCCCGTCCCGTAGTGACAGCCAGGTCGCGGCAGCCGGAAGTCGACCTCGACCCGCACCGCGCCCTCGAGCAGGGCCTGGCCGCCCATGGCCACCTCGGCCGCCGCCGCCACCCTCTCCCTCCACAGCGTCGAGGCGCGGGAGGGGATGATGGCGACCTTGCCGCCAGGAGTCGGACGCCAGCAGGCCGAGCCCTGGGGCCGCGGAAGGCCGTGGACGGTGAAGTCGAGGGCCGCCATCAAAACGACCTCCGCCGCGCCAGCCGCCCCGAGGAGCGGCGACTAGGGGAGCACCAGGCGACCAGGGTCTCGAGGGCCTGCGCCGGCAACGACAGCAGGCCGACCAGGGCCTCGCGTTGCCGTTCCGCCCGCGCCTCCGCCTCCTCCAGCCGTCGCTCCAGGTCGGCGATGAGAGCCGTCTTCTGCCGCGCCGCCTCCGCCGCCAGCCGCGCCCTGCTCGACACCGGAGCCGAGCCGAGGGCGACGAGCCGACCAGACGACGGCACGGCCACCAGAGCTCTCGCGGCGTCAGGCATGGGCCACCTCCAGGCCCACGACGGTCACCAGGAGCAGGTTGAGGTCGACGGTCACCATGGCTCCCCCTCATCGGATTCATCCCTCGACGTCCCTCGGCGTCCCTCGACGTCCCGGACGCCCTGGGACGGACGGGGCGTCCTGGCCTCCAGGACGAGGACGTCCCCGTCCCGTCCTAGGGGGGGTATGGGGGGGACGCACACACACACACCGGATGACGCCTTCGCCTCGTCAGAGGTCGCCACCCTGAATCTCTTCGCCCTCGACGTCCCGGACTGGACGATGAGGCCGCGACCGATGGCGAGATGAACTGCCGCCCGCCCGACCTGGAGTTTCATGCCCGCTGCCCGGACGATGGCGTCGATGCTGCCGACGCCGTTCGCCTCCCGCGCCAACGCCGTCACCACGCGCTCGACCTGTTGCGTGGTCTGGTCCTCCTTGCACCGCTCCGCCTCCGCTGCCTCCGCCGCCGACAGCTTCACCAGCACCCCGTCGAGCCACCGCAGCAATAGGGGCTCGGCCGGGAGGGCGAGGTTGGACTTGATGACCTCGAAGGTAACGACGTCCTCCCCGTCACGGCGAAGGGTCGCAACCCACCTCGCCGCGTCAGAGAGGCCGGTGACACCACGCACGTCCGCCTGGCCCTGGCGCCTGGCCACTTTGCTTGAATGCGCCGCGACGAGGACGCCCGGCCCCCCTGGTGCTTCCGTCATGGACTCCAGCACCTGCACGAATCTCGTAGCCGCTTCGTTGCTGGCCTCGACGTCGCCGCCGGCGAAACGGGAAAGCGGGTCGAGGACGATCAGGGACCACCCGTCCTCCCCCGCATCCTCCTGCAAGCGGCGACGGAGCTCGGCGACGAGAGGCGTCTCGGCGACGGCGCCGTCGCCCATCCTGGTCAACGCGACCGGCCGGCCAGCGAGAGGGAGGGCGACAAGGCGCCGGGCGCACCGCTCCTGCT
>CAYTJW010001121.1:0-2060 GCA_964438135.1 uncultured Thermoanaerobaculia bacterium | reverse complement strand
GCCCGCCGGTCGGCGGGGTCCGGCCGCCGGGTCACCAGGCCCCGCTGCTCGAGCCGGCCCAGGTTGCGGGTCAGGGTGCTGGGGGTGATGCCGAGCCGGCGGCAGAGGGCGCCCGGGCGCAGCGACCCCGCCGCGAGCGCCTCCAGGGTCGCCGCCTGGGCCACGGTCATGCCGCAGCAGGAGACGTCGGCGCGCTCGCCGAGGGCGAAGCGGCGGACCAGGGCGCGCACCGCGGCCAGGAGCCGGGCGGCGGCAGGCTCGGTCTCGGGTCCGGGGCGGCAGGACGTTTCGCTCATACAACTATTGTATGCTACAAAACCGTCGTGTCAAGACCCCCGCGGCGGCAGCCCGGCGGACGCCGGGAGGTGGGCCGGGGCGCCCGTCCGACGCCACGCCGTCACAGCCGGTGCACGACGCCGCGCAGCGTCGCGCACGGGCCGACCAGGACGACGACGACCCCGGTCACCCGTCGCGCCCACAGCTCGCAGGCGGCGACGCGGGCAGCCGGCGCCGAGCGCCTGCAGCCCCTTCATCCTCGCCCCTGCGTGCGGCGCCGCCCCGGCCGGCGCCACGGCGGGCTCTCGACCCGCCTGGGTGGGGTGGGCGAGCGCCCTCATGACCGCGGCCCGCGTCTCGAGGTGGGCCCTCATCCGGGCACCCAGAGCCCGGCTCGCCACGATGGGGCAGGACAGCCAGACCGCGGCGGCCGTCAAACCGGGTGGCGGCGCCGGGTCGGGCGGACCGACGGACCCGTCAACCGCGCCCGGCCAGGAGCGACACCAGCCGGTCCCGGATCTCGTCCCGCACCTGGCGGAAGACCTCGAGCCGGTCTTCCTCGGCGCCGGCGGCCGCGGCCGGGTCCGCGAACGACAGGTGCTCGGTCTCGACCCCGCCCGGGAAGAGCGGGCAGCTTTCCCGGGCCGCGTCGCACACGGTCACGACCAGGTCCCACGGCTCGCCGGACACCGCCGCGACGGGAGTGGGCACCGCCGCCCGGAGGTCGACCCCGACCTCGGCCATGACGCGGACGGCGAGCGGGTTGACCCGGTCCGCCGGCCGGGTCCCGGCCGAGCGGGCCTGCCAGCGGTCGCCGAGCAGGTGGTTGACCCACCCCTCGGCCATCTGCGAGCGGCAGGAGTTGCCGGTGCAGAGGATCAGGACGCGGCGTCGGGCGCTCATGCGGGGCCTCCACCGGTTGACAACCCGTGGCGTCCATTCCTATATTTCGCGCGGAGACGAAATGGAGACCGCCCCGCTCGCCCGCGCGGTCGGCGTCCACAAGGCCCTCGCCCACCCGGTGCGGGTCCGGGTCCTGGCCATGCTGCGCTCGGGCGAGCTGTGCGTCTGCCAGCTCAACGCCGTCATCGGCGTGGCCGCGTCGACCCTGTCGGCCCACCTCGCCGAGCTCAAGCGCGCGGGGCTGGTCCGAGAGCGCAAGTCGGGGCGCTGGGTGCACTACCGGCTGGAGCCGGAAGGGCCGGCCGGAGCGGCCCTCGAGGCGGTGTGGCCGGCGCTGGCCCATGACCCGCAGGTCGCCGCGGACGCCGGGCTCCTCGCCCGCGTCACCGCGCTCCCGGTCGAGACCATCTGCCAGCCCGGCTTCGACCGTTCGACCCTGCGCCAGGCCTGCTGCCGGGAGCCGGAGGGGCAGGAGGAGGAGTGAGCATGCGCGAGCACGTGGCCCAGAGGCTGTCCTTCCTCGACCGCTACCTGACGGTGTGGATCTTCCTCGCCATGATCGTCGGCGTCGGCTGGGGCTGGCTCGAGCCCGGGATCGCCACCTTCTGGAACTCCTTCTCGTCGGGGACCACCAACATCCCGATCGCCATCGGCCTGATCCTGATGATGTACCCGCCGCTGGCCAAGGTGCGCTACGAGGAGATGGGCCGGGTGTTCCGGGACGTCAAGGTCCTCGCCCTGTCCCTGGTCCAGAACTGGGTCGTCGGCCCGATCCTGATGTTCCTGCTGGCGATCGCCTTCCTCGCCGACAGACCCGAGTACATGGTCGGCCTGATCATGATCGGCCTCGCCCGCTGCATCGCCATGGTCATCGTCTGGAA
>CAYTJW010001120.1:0-2064 GCA_964438135.1 uncultured Thermoanaerobaculia bacterium | reverse complement strand
CGGCGTCGGCGTCGGGGTCGGGGTCGGGGTCGGCGGCGGCTCCCGGGAGCCGGCCGCGCGCAGCATGCGGGCGATCTCCTCGCCCCCCTCGGGCGGCACCAGGGCGAGGGCGATCGAGCCGTCGGCAGCCTCGGCGTTGACGTCGACGCCGGCGGCGAGCAGCTCGCGAACGACCTCGGTCTGGCCGTCCCAGGTCGCGACCATCAGCGGCGTCTTGCCGTCGAGGGCGGCGTGCCCGGGGTCCGCCTCGGCCGCGAGCAGCTCCTCGACGACGTCGAGGTAGCCCCACGAGGACGCGCGCATGAGCGGGCTCCAGCCGTACTCGGACTCGGCCGCGTTGACGTCGACGCCGGCGGCGAGCAGGGCGCGGACGGTGGCGATGTCGCCGCCGGTGGCCGCCTCGAGCAGGGCGGTCACCCCGGTCGAGCTGGCCCGCCGCGGGTCGGCGCCGGCGGCCAGGAGCAGGCGGACGGCGTCGCCGTGCCCCTTGCGCGCGGCCCACATCAGGGCGCTGCGGCCGTACGAGTCGACCGCGTCCACCTCGGCCTTGGCGGCGAGCAGGGCGGCGACGATCTCGGTGGCGCCGGACATGGCGGCGTGGACCAGGGCGGTGGCGCCCAGGAAGCTGTCCCGGGGCGCGAGGTCGGCGCGCGCCGCGAGCAGCGCCCGGGCGACGTCCGCGTGGCCCTCGCGGGCCGCCAGCATCAGCGCCGTCAGGTTGCCCTCGTTGGTGACGTCGACGTCGGCGCCGGCGGCAATGAGCGCCGCCACCACCTCGGCGTGGCCCTCCACCGCCGCCCGCATGAGCGCCGTCCAGCCGTGCGGCGGCCCGCTCTCGGCCTGCCCCTCGCCCTCCCCTTCCTCCTTGAGCAGCTGGGAGACGGCGTTGACGTCCGCCTTGGCGGCGACGAGCGCCCGCACGATCTCCAGGTGGCCCCGCTCGGCGGCGTACATCAGCGCGGTCGAGTCGAGGATGTTGCGCACGTCGGGGTCCGCCCCCCCGGCGAGCAGCGTGCCCACCGTCGCCAGGTCGCCGTCCCAGCACGCGTTGATGAGCGGCGTGTCGCCGGTGTCGAGCTCCGGCAGGGGCTCCTCGGCGGCGGCCTCGGCGGGCGGCGTTGGCGCGACCGCGGCGGTCGGCGTCGGCTGCACCTCCGGCGTCTGGGCCTCGGCCAGTGGCGCCACGGCGACGATCCCGACCACGGCGAAGAGCCCGGCCAGCGCTGCTGCCTTCATCCTCTCCTCCCCTTGAGGCGGCACCGCGCCGCTCCCTGTTCTGCCCCGCCTCTCACCCCGGGCGCCAGGTCCCCGCGCCGAGGCCACGCCTCACCCCTGGCCCGCCGGCAGGATGTTGATCCGCTGCAGCCGCAGGATGCCGGCGTGGACGAGCGACTCGGGGTCGTGGAAGACGAGCGGCACCAGGTCGGCCTCGGGCATGCCGACGCTGCCCGCCTCCCCGCCGCGCAGGACCCCCAGGCCGGAGGCGACGCCGCTCGGGTTGCCGCGGGTGCTCATGCGGCGCGCCAGCTCGAGCAGCGTGCTCCACTGGTCGGCCGGGAAGTTGGGCTGCGACGACAGCGGGTAGATGACGAAGCCGAGCCGGGTGCGGAGGCCGCACGACCCGAGCAGCTCGGAGCGGCCGGCGGCGCTCAGGAAACGCTGCGCGACCACGTACGCCTGGTCCGGGTCGATGTCGCGCACCACCGCCAGCTGCTCCCGCTCGTTGAGGCGGCCGGCGATGTCCGACTCGCGCAGCACCGAGCGCAGCAGCTCCTCGACGTGATCCGGGACCGTCGCCGGCAGGCCGGCGCCGCCGCCCTCCGCGCCGCTCGTCTCGAGCCGCACCAGGAACAGCCCCAGCGCCACGCGCGCCAGCAGCTCGTCCGACGCCGCCCAGGTCATCACCCGCCGCTGCGCCAGCTGCAGCTCGAACGGCAGGAACACCCGGAAGAACTCCAGGTCCGCCCGCGGCAGGCGCGCTCTCCCCGAGACCTGCGATTCCATGCCTGCATGGTCGCAGACTCGCCGGCGGGGGTCAATCGCGCGCGGCGTGGACCGACGCCG